>JBLIOB010000068.1:0-17359 GCA_047639575.1 Parvicellaceae bacterium | reverse complement strand
CAACCCACCGTAGAAGCAAACGTGACCAATCCCTTTTTGGTTTAAATGATCACTTACAATTTGAATCGTGTCTTTGAAATTACAAAATACAATCCCGCTGTCGGTTCCCAACTGAGTCAACAGCCGCTCTAAGGTTTTTAATTTATCCGGGTCAGGAGAAACAATCGTTTTTAAATTTAGAAGTGAAGGAGTAGACACCTTCAAGAAATCCAGCTTCTCCGGATTATACAAGTCAATGAACTCAGGAATCTCAACTTTTTGCGTAGCGGAAGTCAAAATCTTCTTTTTAATATTAGGAAGTGCATTAATGATGTCTTCCATATCTTCCTCAAATCCAACTTCTAACGACTTGTCAAATTCATCTAGCACCAGGGTCTTAATGTTATCTACAAAAACTGCTCTTCTTGTCAGATGATCGGCAATTCTACCAGGGGTTCCAATTAGAATGGCTGGAGCATGTTTTAGCTCAACTCTATCCATAGAACTAGATCTGCCACCAAAAACAGCATTGGTTTTATAACCGCTTCCCATTTCTCGAACAACTTGTTCTATTTGAGTAGCTAATTCTCTGGAAGGCACTACAATTAGGGCTTGAACACCTTTTATGCTAGGATCCAATTCTGCTATAATTGGTAAAAGAAAAGCGAGTGTTTTTCCAGTTCCAGTTGGGGATAAAAGCACCACTTCTTTGTTTGATGAAATAGCATTATGAGCAGCTATTTGCATTGGGTTAAGTTCCTCAATGCCCAGTTTTGCTAGAATTTCTTGTTGATTTTTATTTTGACCGCTCATTCGGCAAAGCTACTTTAAATACGACACAATTAAGCCTTTTATTCTTTAGGGAATTAATCCAGGTGTTTTCACCTCTTTTTCTCTTTCCGACCTTAAATATTATACAAGTAAAATCTTCATCAACCTCGTAATTGCGTGTAATCACTTTGCTTTATGATAGTAATCATTATTTCCAATACAAGATCAAACAATGGAGAATCAGAAATAACTATTGGATGATTTTTGGAGCATTGGGCGATGCGTGTAGAATAAGGTAATATCAAATCTGATTTACTTCCTGTTACTAAAAATGATACCACCTAAATGTTGTTTTGCATTTGATATCAACTGTGTTGGAAAAATTGTAGTTTTAAAACGATATGCGAACGTTAGTAATCTTCTTCTATTTGTTAATTTTAATCGGCTCGGTGTCTGCCAAAACTGAAAAAATCCAATCGGGTGATTCTATTCAGTTAATCCTAGCAAGTGAAATTAATGACACCTTAAAAGTTCAAGCTTTAATTGATTGGGATGACATTATTTATTTGTCGGATAGTAAGCTAGACTTCAAACTTAATTGGATCATTGATAGTTTGAGTCAACAAAACCTCAAGAAAAAATTAAAAGAGTCTGAAACAAATTTTTTCCAAAACTCAAGTTCTTTCTCTTCGACTAACCTCGGCAATATATATATGAGCTTGGGCAAATATGAAGAAGCTATGAAGCATCACGTTCAAAGTTTCAACATGGAGAAATATCTGGAAGATAAGAGAGGGATGGGAGTGAGCAAAGCTAATATGGGCATGATCTCAAAGAAAATCGGAAGGTATGATGAAGCGGCTGAATATTATTTCCAAGCTCTTAAATTATATGAAGATTCTGAGTACGAACAAGGCATTGCTACTTTATACTATAACCTTGGAAATCTTTACACAGAAATAAATGATTTCGAATCGGCACTTAAAAATTATTGGAGGGGACTTACTTCCTTTGAAAGTACAGACAACCAAAGGGGGGTTGCAGCTGCATATAGCAGTTTAGCTACCGTATACTCGGAACAAGGAAGGTCGGACAGTGCTCTTATTCTTGATTTTGAAAGTTTAAGAATCCGACAAAGTCTTGATGATAAGTCTGGTATAGCTCACTCCTATCGGAATATTGGATCTAAATATATAAATACACTAGCATATGATTCTGCAATTTTTTATCTGCAAAAAGGGATCAAGTTAAGCCGCAAATTTGATGATCCCGAAGGCGAAGCAGCGGGGCTTGGTTATTTAGGGTTGGCCTATTTGAAATCTGGAAGTAAACTGAAATCTGCAAAGACTTTGGAAGAGGCATATAGAATTGCAAGTAAAATGCACTTTATAAATGAAGAACAGCGCGCCTCCAAATATTTAGCTCAATCATATAAAGAGCTTGGCAAGTATGATCTAGCCCTTCAAAGTTTCGAGAATTTCATTTCCATCAGAGATAGTCTTGATAGTGAAGCTAACACGAAAGCAGTTATAAGGCAAGAGTATAAATACCAATATGAAAAACAGGCCGATTCTGTAACGATTGAGCAGTTAAAAAAGGATGAATTATACCTTGCTGAAGAAAAACGAAAAGAAGACTTAACGGATAAGGAAAATGAAAAGAAAAATCTAGTTATTGCATTTGGAGCAGGTGGCCTTGGGCTTGTTCTTCTCTTCACTTTTTTCATCGTGAACCGATTACGAATTACCAGAAAACAAAAGAACATTATCGAAACTCAAAAGGAGGAAGTAGAACAACAGAAATCAGTTGTTGAGCGCGCCCACGAGCAGCTTGAAGAAAAAAATACAGAGATAATGGATTCGATTGCATATGCTAAACGAATCCAATCCGCTATCCTCCCTCCTACTAAGCTGGTTAAAGAATATCTTTCCGAATCCTTTATTCTATACAAACCAAAAGACGTTGTTGCGGGCGATTTTTACTGGATGGAACCAATAGATGGAAAAGTGATTTTTGCTGCAGCAGATTGCACTGGTCATGGAGTTCCTGGAGCAATGGTTTCCGTTATTTGCAATAATGGATTGAACAGATCTGTGCGAGAATATGGCTTAGCGGATCCTGGGCAAATCCTAGATAAAACCAGAGAGATCGTGATTCAAGAGTTTGAGAAATCTGAAGAAGAGGTTAAGGATGGAATGGACATCTCCTTATGCTCCTTAGACGGTCTAAAACTAGAATACGCTGGTGCCAACAACCCGCTTTGGATTATTAGAAACGATGAAATCATTGAGACTAAGGCCAACAAGCAACCTATAGGTAAATACACCGATCCAAAACCGTTTACTACGCACTCAATCGAACTCCAGAAAGGAGACACTATCTACATATTCTCAGATGGATATGTAGATCAGTTCGGTGGTGAAAAAGGGAAGAAGTTTAAGCCAGCAAATCTTCGTAAGCTTCTTCTTTCTATTCAAGATCAATCTATGGAGACTCAGAAACAATTATTGGATCAGGCATTTGAAACATGGCGTGGAGATTTGGAGCAGATTGATGATGTCTGCATGATAGGGGTTCGGGTATGAACTAATTAATGAAACTGTATTCTTTAGCTGACATTTCGGTTTGCAAATTCTTATTTTACCCTGAACGAATTACTCAAGATATAGTCCTCATATTTTCTCCACTTTTTAAATTTTGATTTTTTACTAGTATAAGGATGATAGCTTCTACGATATATGTTTTTCCTTTTTACGTAAGCATATTTATACTCTCCATATGCCAGATACACCAAGCCATCATATTTTAAAACAGGCTCAGATGCACCTCCATGGAAACGGTAATACCCGTACTTCCCTTCTTTCATCACGCCTACTGAAACTCTATTTCCAGCTTGCGTGATAACTCGATCAAACTGATTCGTATCAACCTGAGCTAATTCAGCGGACCCCAACGTGATTAAATGATATCCATCCTGTTTTTTTCCGAAAGGTGTGGAGGAATGTATCATTTTTCTATCTAATACTTTTGGCATTGCCAAAGACGCAAGACTCAATCGTGTTATTTGAGTTCTTACCTCGGCAACTCGGCCATATCCATAAATAGTATGGGAACTATAACGCTCCATAGTTGTAGTATCTATATCCGGATCCCAATGTAGATTACTAGTATCAATTTTATAGAAGTAAATGAAATTGTCATAACTCACTTTATTCAATTGATCTATATCGAGAAATTCAAATTTAGTTTGGAGTTCATGAAGATGGTTAGATAAAGCCCATTGCCCGTTCTTTTTTAACCAATACCAACTGGCAGGGTCTGATCTAACATAATAATTAGTTAAATAAATATCATCGTAGATAATCGGAATCAACTCTTTTCCATTTGCATCGTACACGCCTAACTTACCTTCTTTCATTACTACAAATTCATAAGTGCCTTGCCTTTTGGGAAACTTCGAACCACGAGTATTTTGAATTTTCTTTGCTTCAATCAACTCATAACTAAAGATAGTTTGAGGCTCATCCACGTTGTCTGCTATCCAATGCTTCTGTTCATGCCGAATGTAAAACGCCCCATTATCTAGGAGGTAAGCAAAATCATATTTATTCGTGTATTTAAGTGTTTTTAAATCAACTAATCTGAACCCTCCTTCATCTTTACAGAGGGCCAAATCTCCTTTCACACTAATTGGTGCCAAGTCTGCCAGGCTCTTTCCCTCTAATGAATCTTCAGAGTTCGAAACTAAAGGAATAAGATATTTACGTTGACTTAACGAAAACAAACCTCTGTTTAATCCCTTTTCTACCATGATCAAGTCATGATTAAACGTCCTTAAAAACTTAGATTGTAGTTTATTTTGTAAGATTGAATTTTCATAATACTCATTTAACTTACCTGCAGTTATTTCAACATCAGCAATTATATTTCGATGCAAACGAAGGAGCTCATCCCCTTTATTATCAACCACGCCAGTAGAGTCCCCTACAACAAATAAATAAAATTTATTCTCTTCTGAATACAATGGTTTTAATTCATCATAAATGATCGGAACTCTAACAATTCCCGCTGTATCTATTACCCCAAAACCTTTAAAGTAAACAACACGCATTGTAGTCCCAATTAGAACAAAATTCTTTGTGTCAATTTCAACAACACTTAAGTCTTCAATGAAGTTTTTTGCAACATAATTTTCGTACTCATCGCCCACTTCTAGAGGCCGCACAATATTTGCGATAAAAGTTTTTTTAAATGGGTGATAAAATCCCTTGACTTTTTCTTGGCCATAACTTGAGCATACCATGAATATCGTCATGATGAATAATAAAATATATTTTTTGGTTATTGCAGCGATGTGTACAAGATAGCAAGATTGCAGAATTAATTTTACTTCAATACAATTAGATGTGAAGCACCAAAAGACTAGCTCGAATTGCCTCATCCTCAATTAAATACAATTCAAACGTTTTCTTGGAATTCGATTTAACAAACTCGAACGGGTGGGAATCATCTGTTCCAGTAAACACATCAATGTGATTCTTTTTAATTGCTCCTCCAGTATCTCCTGCGAAAAAATATCCGTCATGAAGAAGAGTAACGGAATCGTTAACAGGTATTGATACGCCTTTTGCTTGCGGAATGTATACAATAGTGCCATAAGGAATATTAGTGGGATCTACTGCAATTGTTCGGTATGGAACCAGCTTATAACCCTCTACTCCTTCTCCATAACCAGTTGACATCTTCCACCTAACTCTGCCCCATGATTCTACTTTCAAACTACTGTTTTTAAATCTTGCACATTTTCTGCAATTGATCAACGGTTTTGCCGCTACAGTGTCGTAATTCAATACGATTGTACCCTTCCCATCTGCAATGAAAACTGTTCCTTCCAAACAAGCGGTACAGAAATCACAAGTGTCACCATAGTAACCTAACGTATCATTATTAGCATCTAGAAAAGGAACATTTCCATTAGACCTCATCTGGTGAACATAGTATTCAGTAGCCCACATCTCCAACGTATCAGTGCTGATAGAATCAGTAGGTACATCAAAAGCAAATAAATTTTCTTGTGAAAAAAACGGAGAGCTTGATATCAAAGAAATCACAAGAAACAATATTAGCACCTTCATGAGTTCAATTTACGAAGTTGCAAGTGGATAGTTATCTTCTATTATTATTCGAAGGAGTTTTGCTTTTTTCTGAAAGAAACTTCCATTTCAGTGCCTACATCTAATATCCACAAAATGGACTAAATTAAAATATTGAGGTAACTTTTTCATATTGATTAATTCCAAAATCAGCTACAATATTAAATAATCTAACTTCTCAGAAAATTTTCAAGCGTATGTCAATAGTCCTGTTGGCTATTGTTATAAGGACAGTCACCGTACCACTGGATAGCAATAGAGTCCATACCTTCCAAACTCGTGCACATTTTATTATCGCTCAAATACTCGTTGGTGTACTCAAATTCCGCCTTAAATTAAAGATAGTCACTATTGTTTTCAAATTCCCAAAAGTTGATGCCAATTGGTTTACTTATGGAGGGATGATCAGGATAAGATAATCGATAAGACTCTATTGTGTATCCTGACACGGGCGTATATCTATATACGATTGTTCCATATTTAGGCTCTAGACCAATCAGGGTATCATCATCAATGCAATTAAGCGGACTAGACTCCTCTACTTTGGTTATTTCGTACCCATCATTTGTTAGGCTATCAAGTATTGTTTGCTTGGAATTGCAACGCTCAATAATTTCATCTGGCTGAACTTCTTCTGTTTGACACGACCTTGTTAGAAAAAACGTTAAAACGACAATTCCTAACACTAAAACTGCCCTAGCACTTATTCTTGTTACTGGATCATTGAAATTTAAACCTAACTAAAATTGGAGAGCGGAATCCTTAAGGTTGTTTCGTTTAGTCAATTTCCGATGTTCCGGAATTCGACTGATCTTTCTTAAGTTTTAATATACTTTTCGCTTTTTCTATATCCTTTTCTGGAGCTTTTTCTATTATTTCCAATTCTCCAAGGATTTCCAAATCTCCTCCTTCTTCAACAAAAATCCCTCCTCTAACAGTAATCTTGCTATTCTTGCCAAAAGTTACTTTACCTCCTTTTTTAATTGTCACTGTAGCTTTGGATTTTGCTGAATTTTGTGGTGACATCCTAAATAAACTTCCGCAATGTGTGCACCTTAAGAACTCCTTTTCATTTTTGAAATCGGTAGCTCCGCACTGAGAACATTGACATTTATCTGCTATCATCTTATTTTTATTTAAAAGTAAGAATTAATATTTCAAGGTCTACATAGGTCAAACAATAACCGATGAAAACCAACTTTTCTTTGGCTGTAATTTCTATAAAGCAGAAGACTATTTAACTCACCCATCCCCCCAATTCACCAAGTCTTGCTTTGATTAAGTCACGAAAACATCGTGCTTGCTACTTAAATGAGAGAATTAATAACGATTTTATTTTGCTGTATCAGTTATCTGGGGATATCGAAAACCAACGAAAGTGAAAAGCAACTAGACAAGGCCAACCCAGAGGTACAAAACTTCTTGTATGAAACTTACTTCAAAAGACTGTACAAGTACGAGCCTTCTCTCATTCGAGAAAATAAAATTGAGATTTTAAAAATTACAATGAATCGCAATACTCCGGGAGTTGAAGATACTTCCAATTTGAAACAGAAAGTGACATTCCGAAAGGACGGTCGTCCGAAACAAATGGTGGAATGGCATGAATATTACGCGACACCAACAATTATTGATTACAGTTACGACAGCTTGGGAAATCTGGTAGAATATCGTCATTGGACATCTGTTGGCTATCCTTCAGGTACAGGTAAAGCAGATAGGGAAGTAGAACGAATATTTTTCAATTACCATCAAAATCAATTGACCAATGTCTTCAATTACTCTCAACGAAATAGCAACAAGTACTTAACGCTCAATTATTGCGATTCATTGAGCTATCAATTGGAAAATTTAAAAGTGACAATTATTAAAGGCAACGGAAATCACATTAATATTCGATATCAATCAAATCCCCGTTTCGTATACCCTATTAACAAGAATAGCATTCGTGAATTTATTACCGAAAAGCCTGAACCATTGGTGGAGCTGCCGGGACAGGAAATTTTGAGGAATAAGGATTGTCCTTATTCAAATAAAACATTAATCATGCTTCAAGAAATTACAGGGCGGAAATGCCTGCCAAAAGAAATCATCAACGCTTGTAACGAAGGTCTTTTCTGGAGTATGGAATCGACCGAGGATACATTGGAAGTAATCTTTGACAGAAGCAGCTTATCGTCACAAAAAAACACGGTTTATATTGATACTGTAGGCCAGGAAATCTTTGTCAAAAGCCACTATTCCATGAGTGAACCTACCTCATTAGAAAATCGAATTACTTCTACATTTACAACTCAGATTTACGACTACGCTTTAATTTTACGTCAAACCAACGAGATTAGAGAATCTAGCAGAGGAATTCGGGAATACAGTAAAGACAGTTCTCAAACCTATTTTACCTACTTCGATTTTGGATTAATGCAAGGAAAAGAACAAATCCACTATTATCCAATTATACCTTCTGATACAGGAGCGTTAGACCATCCAGAAAAACCATATTATAGGATTTCAACATATCGCGAGGAAACGCGGCTAGTGATTTGGGAATAAGGAATTGTTGTAATCATTTGTTAAACATGAAGAGATTAGACGCTCGTAGTATTCAATTCAGTATATCAATCCTTTTCCAGCATAAATCCACTTCAATTCACTTTTAGTGTTGGTTATATTAAGTTCTTTTTTATCCAGCCCCACCGTTATGATGTTACTTTAATTGGAGAAAGGATGCTCAGCGTACGCTAGTTCTGCAATTCTTACCGGTTAATTTCGAATCAATGGGTAAAATTAAGATGGTGTCCTGAACTGCAGGACCTTGCGCAGCGAAAGAATGGTCGAATTACTTCAGCTCCCTAACCCAACAGACTGTTTCACTAAGTCTTTCTTTTACATATAGTCATTCGTGCTCATATTTAAAGTCTGATAATGTAGGGGTAGATCTTACAAAAAGAACGTAATCACATGAAAGGGTATTTTATTTTCGCCTTGTTAATCTTAATTGGAATTCAAGTGAAAGGTGGGACCGTTGTTTATGACACGATCTATCATCCGTATTACGATGGAATTCAAATGGTGGAGTTAAAACCAGTATCGAACGAAAAAGTGAAAAAGGCTTTTTTAAAAACAAGTAGCATTCTTTCTTCGGCAACAAGAATCTCCAAGTATATGCTGAGAAATAAAAAAGGTAATGTTGTAGCAACGTACAATGACTTTGACGCTTCTTTGAATTGGGAATCCTTATCAAACAAAAAGGATAAAGACAAAAAGCTTTCCCCTCATAAATTAAAGGCAAAAAGCACATCCATATACTCAGGAAACGATAACTCTGGTTACAACATGCTTTATCCCATTTATGAAACAACAAACAATGATCCGGCCACTCAAAATCGTTTAAGAGTTGGTTTGATGGATAGTTTAGGCAAGATTGTCTTTCCTCCTTTATTTGACGAAATCCAATGGATTGATTCAATGTTTATTACAAAAGACAGCTACGGATACTCACTATACGATCATTCGTTTACAAAATTATTGACTGACTTAGAATTTATTGATTACATCAGTACCTATTCAAATCACATCTTGGTTAAAAACAACGGGAAGGAAGGTCTAATGCACCGGAACGGCAAAATGATTCTCCAAGTAGAATATCAAAACCTTCGGAAATCAAAATACATGCATGGACACTATGAGTTTGAAAAAGACGGGCTTTGGGGCTTCATAGATTTTAAGTTAAAGCGTTTTCTTCCACCTTTTTCTCCTTCCTGCAGCCTCTTCAATGTGGATAATCATTTTCAATATCATTTTAACGGGCACTGGAGATTAATTGATTCACTTGGAAATCATATGCTAGCGTCAAAAGCCAAAGTGTATCAGGTCATTTCCGAAGAACGCTTTTTAGTTTACAACTACACTAGGGAAAACGGTTATGAGCGATTTTTAGTAAATCAAGATGGGATCATTATTACAGATCGCGTATACTATTCTTTATGGAGAATTAATAGTTCAACGCTAATTGCTGGTTACGATACAAAGAAGGGGTTTAATGACAGTCGCAATCCTACCAAATGGAAAATCCTTAATACAAACGGAATACAAAAAAACACCACCATCTACAAAGTGTTGCAACCGCTGGGGAAAAACTGGCTGAAATCTTGGGATAATAGAAGCCGATTAAATGTGTTGAACGATGATGGTTCAGATGTGCTTGGCTATTTCATAAATCAGATTTATAGATACAATGAAAGCTTATACTTGGTAACCTTAGACGAGAAGTACTTTTTTACTGATCTAAATCGAACCTGGTTTAGAACTCAATTATATGATAAGACCGGGCATGTAACCGAAAATAGAATTGGAGTATGTAAAGACGGAAAGTGGGGCTTCATTCATGCGCAAACTTATGAGGAAGTGTTTCCAATTACGGCACAGAAAATTTCCAGATTTGTAGATGGAATTGCTAAAGTGATGATTGATGGAAAATGGATGGTTATTGATAGCACCGGCCAATTTGTTACCCATCAAAATTATTCGATTACCACTACCTTAAAACACGGATTCACTAAAGTAAAAAAGAACGGAAAATTTGGAATTATCGATCAGGATGGAGATCGTGTAGTGCCCTTGGTATATGATAAAATGAAGTTTACCACGGAACATGATGGAGGATACTTAATTGGCGTATATAAAGATGGATTTTGGGGAGTAATAAATGAACAAAATGATGTGATCATAGCTTTCGAATTCAAAAATTGCTTGGAGATTTCGGGAAGTTCATCTGGGGCTTACACTAGAAGAAACGGCTTCTACGCTATAATGATTACCGAAACTAGATTAAACATTAAACGCTACTATATCAACTTCGACACAAAGTTGATTGAACTGAAAGCCGTTGAAAATCACTCCAAAGGATTTAAAATATGTTCTCGCCAATCTGCAGCAGATGCCAATAGAAAGTGTTACGGTGTTAGAAATTTTGATGGAAAAATTGTGATTCCATACCAGTACATCTACATCAAGAGTTTTAAGCAGAATACGTTCAGAGCTTCAACCAAAAATGGGATTGGATTGATTGACACGGCTGGCAACATGTTAATCCCGGCCAACTATAAACGATTAAATGATTTGTCTGGAAATCAAAAATTTATAGTGGCAATAAATTTCAATCGTATGGCTGGATTATTCGGGTACGATGGTAAGCAAATAGCTGATACGGTTTATAGTGGATTCGAAAAACCAATTGCAGATCTCATCCCATTTTATGCAAATATGAACCGCAGGTATACCAAACAAGATGGCTGGACACATGACAAGAAGCAAATTGGCTTTATGGATTTTGACGGAAAGATAGTGGTTGAACCAAATTTTGATTCTTATTCTTATCGCTTGGCTACGCCAAACGAAATCATATTAAGAAAAGGAAAGCGAACACTAAAAGTTAATCTAAAAGGAGAACTGATTGAAGGAGAATGGCCAAAGCCCAGTGATGAAATAATCGAGGAAGCTGTACCAAAACATAAATTCAGTCTCAATCTTAAAAGGAAGAAAAAGGGGAAGAGTAAAGGCAAAGTGCGCTTTTTGTGATGTTTAATTTCTGATAACTTGACTTCAGAAACTTAGCTAAATAAAAAGGGCTCCCGATAAATCGGAAGCCCTTTGGTTGCGGTGAAGGAGGAATTCGAACCCACCTCTTTAAGTCTTTGTTTAATGGGGTTTTAAGTTGTTGAAAAGTTTGAGGTCAAACATAGGTCAAACAACTGTTTTACCAAAACCAATTTAACTGAAGCCAACTTCCTTCCATCCGCAACCAATTATCAGAAATAGATTCCAGAATTTTGATTGGATAGATCAAGACTCACTCTACCCTCTTTGGAATTTAGATTAACAGATTTAACAACATTACCGACTATGTCTGTAACGATTAATTTTTCGATTTTAATGGACGATTGATTGCGAACTAAAAGTGGACAAGAATAGAAAGCCTAGAGACTATAAATTTATTATGGTTAATCCTGCCTTTGAAAAACAATCGGAAAGGGAAGTTAATTCAACTGTTGGTAAAACGATTAAGCAAATTTATCCTAAGACGGAACAATCTTGGATCAATAAATTAGCCTCTGTTGTATTTGATAAAAAACCAACTCAGTTTGAAGACTATAACAAAATCACAAAAAAGTATTATAATCTAAATGCTTTTTTTCAAACAGGAAACAAATTTGTAATGGTGGTTGATGACATCACCAGGGAAAGAACTTCTATGGAGGAGCTGAGGCTGCAGAATATTGTAAGGGAAAAGCGATCATCTGAGTTAATAGTTGCGAATAAAGAACTTGTGTATCAGAATAATGAAAAGGAAAAACGAGCAGCAGAGCTAATAGCTGCCAATAAAGAAGTTGCTTTTCAAAATAACGAAAAAGAAAAACGAGCAATGAAGTTAGTGATTGCTAAAGAAAATGCTGAGCAGAGTGATTGGTTAAAGTCGGCTTTTTTAGCAAATATGAGTCATGAAATCAGGGCCCCTATGAATGGTATTCTTGGCTTTTCAGAACTACTTAAAAGCCCCACTCTAATTGGAGAACAGCAACAAGACTATATCCGTATTATTGAAAAAAGTGGTCATCGCATGTTAAATACTATAAATGACATTATTAGTATTTCGAAAATAGAATCCGGCTTGATGGATCTTAATATAAGTGAATCAAATATTAACGAGCAAAATGTAATTGACTTGCTTTCAATTGAGCCAGCTTTCGATAGTACTAAGGTACTAGAAAAAAAGTTGAATATTCTAATTGTCGAAGACGATGAAACTTTATACTTACTACTACGTATTACGCTTAAAGAAATAAGTGAGGAAATCCTTCATGCTAAAAACGGTAAAGAAGCAATTAAATTATGCCTTAGCAACCCAGACATAGATTTGATATTGATGGATATTCAGATGCCCTTAATGGACGGGCATGAGGCTTCTAAGAAGATACGTAAATTTAATAAGGACGTCATTATTATCGCTCAAGCAGCGCACGTATTTGAAGGTGACAATGAAAAAGCAATTGCTGCTGGATGCAATGAATACCTGTCAAAGCCATTTATGATAAAAGACGTAATGTCAATAGTTCAGAAACATTTGAAGAAAAACTCTATCAAAATTAACTTGAAGAAAAACAAAGTATAATGAATAATGAATAATGTTTTTAAGACATACCTTATCATTTTAAGCTTGCTATTTATTCCGTGCCTTGGTTTTGCACAGACGTTGAGCCTAGGGACTATCGAAAGTTTTGCCTTGTTTACAAGTAATGGTGCAGTTGCTAACACTGGAACATCAACGCTTACAGGAAATATTGGTTCAGACATTGGTGTCGTTTCTGGTTTTGGAGCTCCTACAGTTCATACCGGAACCATATATAATTCAGATGTTACAACTGCCCAAGCTAAAACCGATTTGTTTATAGCTTATAATCAATTAATGTCGATACCTGCCACCAATACCACACATACTCCAGCTTTTGGCAGTGGAGAGACTCTTGCAACCGGTGTATATACTATAGCCGGTGCAGGTTCTTTGGCTGGACAAATTACCCTAGACGGATTAGGGGATAGTAACGCAATATTTATTTTTAGGTTTGGAGGAGCTTTTGCTGTTGGAGCATCTTCACAGGTTATATTAATAAATAATGCTAGATCATGTAATGTGTTTTGGGTTGTAGAAGGTGCCATTGCCCTTGCTGAATTTACAATAATGAAAGGAACACTTTTAGCCAATAATGCTGCAGTTTCAGCAGCTGCCAATTGCGACCTTGAAGGAAGAATGCTTTCTACCACCGGAGCAATAGCTTTTGGACCAGCAATAGCACAGATTCCTTCCTGTTCCGGTAACGTAGCACTTCCGGCCTCTCCACCATGTTGCAGTCCAGAGTTTGGTGCAACAATCGATTTTGTGATCTTTACAAGTAACGGAGCAGTAAGTAATGTTAGCACTTCAGCGTTGACAGAACATATAGGGTCAGATGCTGGAGCTATTACTGGATTTGCGTTGCCAACAACCGTTGCGGGGACAATTTACAGCGCAAACTCAGTTACAGCTCAAACCAAGATTGATTTATTTTCATTGTATAATCAGTTGAGCCTGAATATAGTAACTAATTCTACCCATGGAGCAGTATTTGGCGGTGGCGAAACATTAACAGGCGGGGTATATTATGTTGATCAGGCCTGTTCTATGGCTGGAAACTTAACCTTGGATGCCCAAAACGATACTGATGCTGTTTTTATCTTTAAAATTAGAGGAACACTTACTGGAGCAGCTAATTCAAATATGATTTTAATAAATCAAGCATCTCCATGCAGCATTTTTTGGGTAGTTGAGGGGGCCATTTCTTTTGGAACAAATAGTGTTATCAAAGGAACCTATATTTCAAATAATGATGCAGTGGCAATAAGCAAAGGTGTAGATATCGAAGGAAGATTGTTTTCTACAAATGGCGCCATTTCTCTTGATCAGATTACCGCAGATAACACAGCACCTTGCCACGCACCTACCACTTCTACTCTTCTTCCTATTGAATTACTATCATTTGAAGTAATGTGTGAAAATCACGGTGCAACTCTTGAATGGAGCACAGCTTCAGAAATTAATAATGATTATTACACAATTGAACGAAGTAATGATGGAATTAACTGGCAAATAATTTCAACAGTTGTCGGTGCAGGAAACTCCAATGAGATAAGGTATTATTCATATATTGATATCAACAATAGTTTTGAGATGTCATACTACAGATTAAAACAAACAGATTATGACGGAAATTATGAATATTTCAAAACTTTAGCTCTAGAATCTTGTCTTGAAAGCCAAGCTGTCGTCTCTATTTATCCTAACCCTGCAAATAACTTTTTAAACATCTCTTTTAATTTTCCAGAGGAAAAGATAAAGTCAATTTCTATTCGTAATTTATTTGGAGAAATAATTTTTTATTCCGAAAATTATCTAACCCCGATTCTTTTATCCGGTTATAATAATGGTGTTTATATCCTACAGATTAATTTAGAATCAAAAACATTAATGGAAAAATTTGTAATCTCAAATTAATGAGAAGCACAAATTATAGAGCTTTTATAATTGGACTCTTAAGTCTCCCATTCTTAAGTTTTGGTCAAGTTATTGATCTTGGAACTGCTGAAAATTTTATGCTGTTCTCCTGTAATGGTGCAGTATCTAATACTGGAGTTTCTACTATTACTGGAGATATAGGCACAGACCTTGGTTCAATTTCAGGCTTTGGAACCTCAACTGTAAACGGATCTTTTTATAATGCTGATTCGGTAACTGCTCAAGCAAAAATCGATGTAATTAACGCATATAATCTATTATTTTCAATTCCTGCAACAGAACCTCCACATGCTCCAGCATTTGGAAGTGGAGAAACTCTTACTTCAGGAATATATGCAATAGCTGGTGCTGGATCATTAGCCGGAAATCTAACACTTAATGGTTTAGGCGATACTTGTAGTTTGTTTATTTTTAGGTTTGGAGGTGCATTTGCAGCTGGTGCAGCTTCATCTGTTACATTAACTAACGGAGCACAAGCTTGTAATGTTTTTTGGGTGTCTGAAGGTGCTATTTCGTTGGATGCATCAACAATAATGAAAGGCACTATTTTAGCTAATAATGCAGCAGTTTCAGCAGCTTCTGGTTGTAACATTGAAGGACGATTACTTTCTACAACCGGTGCAGTTGCATTTGGTCCAACAACAGGTTCTATTCCTATATGTATATCTTCATGTGCTCCGCTTCCCCCTACTCCTATTCTAAGTTGCTGTATTCCAGATTTTGGAGGAACTATCAATTTTGTGGCTTTTACAAGTAGTGGCGCAATAACAAATACTGGGACTTCTAATTTGACGGGTAATATAGGCTCAGATCTTGGTATTATAAGTGGCTTTGGAACGTCTACGGTAAACGGATCATTTTACCCTCCAACCCCAGAAACAGCTAAAACAAAAATTGATTTGAATGCTCTTTACAATCAACTTATTAACCATTCTTCAACTAATGGTTCTCACCCCCCAGCATTTGGTGGTGGCGAAACTCTGGCTGCAGGAGTCTATACCATAGCTGGTGCGGGTTCTATGGCTGGAACCCTTACTTTAGATGGTTTAGGAGATACTAATGCTGTTTTTGTTTTCAGGTTTGGAGGTGCATTTGCAGCTGGAGCTGCTTCATCTGTTGTTTTAACTAACGGTGCGCAAGCTTGTAGTGTGTTTTGGGTTGCTGAGGGAGCCATTTCTGCGGGAGCAGGAAGTATTATGAAAGGTGCTTATCTTGCAAACAATGGTGCGGTTGCTATTAGTGCTAATTGCACACTAGAAGGAAGATTATTTTCTACAGCTGGTGCAATTACATTTGATCAAATAAATGGAGATAATTCTGCTCCATGTCGATTACCAGGTTGTTGTACTATCACATCTAGATGGAATGGGTCTATCAATACAGATTGGCATAATGACGCTAACTGGGAAAACGGCACACCTGACTTGAGTGTTAACGCATTAATTCCAACAGGCCCTTCTAATATGCCAACAATATCTGGATCTGCTGGAGAGTGTAAAAACTTAGATATTCAAACTTCTGGTGGTTTAACTTTAAATAGTACAAGTGAAATTACAATATATGGAGATTGGACCAACGATGGAACTTTCAATTGTAATGATGGGACAGTAACTTTAAAAGGTACTTCTTATGGAAACGATATTAATTTTACATCTAATCAACGCTTAACAAATCTTATTATAGATAATGAAATCGATGCTACTATTAGTTCTGGTAGTATTGAACTAACTGGAGAATTAGATATAATAACTGGTAATTTGAACACGAACAATTCCCTAACTCTAATTTCTGATGCTTCAGGTACTGCAAGAATAAATGAAATTCCTTTTAAATGTAAATATACATTAGAGATGTATGATAGTTGGGGAGATGATTGGAATGGTGGTCAAATAACTGTTCTAGTTGATGGTGTTTCTATTGGTAATTTTTATTGCAAAGGGGCTGAATCTCAAAATAATTTTTACATTAGCAACGGTTCTAACTTACAATTACAATATAGTTCTGGTTCTTTTGAAAATGAAAATTCTTATACTTTAAAAAATTGGACTGGTTCCACTATATTTTCTGATGGACCAATACCTACAACAGGTACGAACGTGTTTTCTACTGTTTCTAATTGTTCTTTCCTTAATCCAATAATTGGAAACATTACAATGCAAAGATATATTGATGCAGGGCCAACAAATTGGAGATTCTTAACTTCTGCTATTTCGGGAGCAACTTTAGCTCAATTTAATGATGACTTTATAACTTCAGGTTTTTTAGGGTCTGATTATCCAGCTTTTAGCTTTACTTCCATCTATACTTATGATGAAACTCTAGCTGGAGCATTGAATGTCGGTTTTATGCC
>JBLIOB010000067.1:0-17417 GCA_047639575.1 Parvicellaceae bacterium | reverse complement strand
GTTAACGGCAAGTGAATTTCAATTCAACACTCTTTCATTTAAATCTGGAGTTAAGGCGCATGTTAAAGGAAAGAACTTAAGCTTTAAAGCGAGCTATCGGATTCAAAAAGATAGCGCTATTTGGACCACCATTACATTTTTAAGTAAGCCCGTATGGACCGCAATTATTACTAAAGACAGTGTCAAATATATCGATCGGATGAAGAAAGAGTATTTCGTTGGTGAAATAGAATACTTGAAACGAATAACTAATATTGATGTAAACTATTCCATGCTTGAGCAGTTGTTAGTAGGTAATACGATCGGTTTTGATTCTACAATAAACTATGCTACTAATATAGATTCAGCATTTTATCTCATTAGTTCAATTAGTAAAAGAAAGATTAAAAAAGCGCTAGAACAAGGTGCTGAGAGTAAAGAGGAGTACATCTATAGACACTGGTTGGACCCAAAATCGTATCGAATTAACAAACAGTTAGTGAACAAACTCTCAGATACTACGTCAATTGAAGTAGGATATTCCGAATATTTGGAAGTGGAAACTCAGTTTTTTCCTAGCAGAACAGATATTGCTTTAAATAGCCCGACTGATTCTGGTAGGCTAGAATTGAAAAACTCGAGGCTTAAATGGAATATTCCAATCACCTTTCCTTTTAAGATTAGTCCTAAGTACACCAAAATAGAATGAAAAAGTTGAAGCATTTGATAGTCATTGTCCTGTTCCTTGGAGCAAGCCCTGCATTATTTGCGCAAACTAGCAGTGAAAAACTTAAGTCACAACAGCGTTCTATTCAGAATAAGATAAGCAATACCAAAGCACTTATAAAGGCAACCAGGAGCTCGAAACAGCTAACCATGGCGGAAATCTGGATCATTGAGAATCAAATTACTTATAGAGAAGAGTTGATTGCGAACATCAATCATCAAATGCGGAAAACAACGGATCAGATTTCGCATACAATGAAGGAGATCGAGGTGCATGAAAGTAACTTGAAAAAGCTCAAAGCCGATTATACCAAAATGCTGCGGTACGCGTATAAAAATCGAAATACCGATTATAAGTTAATCTACATCTTCTCATCAGAAAGTGTGTCACAAAGCTATAAACGAATGAAGTACTTGCAGGAATATGCATCGTACCGTCAAAAACAAGCAAATAGGATAATTTCAGAACAAGGGAAATTACTAAATAAGATTTCAGCATTAGAGTCTACGAAAGAACAAAAATTGGCGCTTGCTGGTGAAAAGGATGTGGAAAGGAAGAACTTTCTAGAAGATCAAATCCTTCAAAAACAAGCATTAGGAAAATTAATGTCGGATGAGGCTAATTTGAAAAATTCGTTGTCTCAGCAACAAGCAAAAAAGAAGAAATTAACAAGTGCGATAGCCAATGCAATTGCAGCCGAAATAGCGAAACTCAACAAAGCCAATGCAGCAACCACTACAACTGGTTTCGGGCAAACTCCAGAGATCAAGCTAGCCTCGAAATCCTTTGAAGCTAATAAAGGCAAGCTTCCATGGCCAGTGACCAAAGGAGATGTGACTGGGAAATATGGTAAACACGAACACTCCGTTGTAAAACACACATTCGTGGAAAATAATGGTATTGATATTAGCACAATGAAAGGGGCAAATGTGCGAGCTATATTTAAAGGCGAAGTTTCGAGTATTATGGTAATATCAGGTGCCGGTAAAGTAGTTATGGTGAAGCATGGTTCTTATAGAACGGTGTATTCTAACCTTAAAGAAGTGTTCGTTAAAAAGGGACAAAAAATAGATACAAAGGAAAATATTGGTCAGTTACTCTCAGAAGGTTCAATTAGCGAGGCTCACATAGAAATTTGGAAGATTAATTCAGATGGCTCCATGTCCAAGCAGAACCCCGAAACATGGATTTATAAAAAGTAAAACATACACCCTGAGTTAAGCTTTAACAGGCTACTCTCGTGGCTTGATTAATCATAGATTTCTTTTTTTATCGCTAAGAAATTCGATTTTGACCTTAACTATCTTCAATAATCTTATTAGTATTAACGTTTTTAACTAACTTTGCGGTGAAATTCGTAAGTACCAGTGCGGTTTCGAAAAAATTGAAAAGATGCTAGATCTATTAATTATCAATAAAATGGGCATTTGGGGATTTGTCCTCATCCTTGTAATTGTTTTACTTTTATTCGGAGGAAAGAAAATTCCAGAAATGATGAAAGGCCTTGGTAAAGGGGTTAAAGAATTCAAAGATGCTTCTGGTGATCCACAAGCCGAAGGTTCTTCTGAAGAAGTAGATAAAAAGTAAGCAATTCCATTGAAAGATTACGTTGCTCTAAAGGAGGTCACAACCGACTTAAATTCAGGAGCAATAACCTGTGTTCAACTTGTTGAGCAATACATTCAAAAAATTCATGCAAATAGTCATTTAAATGCTTTTTTAGAAGTGTTTAACGATTCTGCTTTGGCAAAAGCGAAGGAAGTCGACCAAAAGATTGGTGCTGGCACAGCTGGTAGATTGGCTGGAGCTGTGATCGGCCTTAAAGATAACATCTGTTACAAAGGGCATAAAGTTTCTGCTTCTTCTAAGATCCTTGAAGGATTCGAATCTGTATTTAGTTCTACCGTTACGGAACGATTACTGAAAGAGGATGCGATTATCATCGGAAGATTAAATTGCGATGAGTTTGCTATGGGTAGTTCCAATGAAAACTCAGCTTATGGAAATGTTCTAAACGCTGCCAACAACGATTACGTTCCGGGAGGATCTTCAGGAGGCTCCGCGGTAGCTGTTCAAGCTGGATTATGTTTAGCTAGTTTCGGTTCGGAAACCGGAGGTTCTGTTAGACAGCCCGCTTCATTTTGTGGATTGGTAGGCGTAAAGCCGACCTATGGTAGAATTTCTCGTCACGGTTTAATCGCATTTGCCTCTTCATTCGATCAGATTTCACCATTCACAAAAACCATTGAGGATGCTGCTTTACTGTTGGAGGTAGTTTCAGGAACTGATGATTTTGATACAACAACATCGAAAAAGGCCGTTGGAGCTTATACAGAATCATTGGAGGATAGGTCGCCAAAAAAGATTGGGTATATCAAACAATGCTTGGAAAATGAAGGGCTAGACCCGGAGATTAAAGATCACATGTTAGCATTGATCGAAGACTTAAAATCGAAAGGGCACACGGTTGAACCTGTAGATTTTCCATATGTCGAATATATGGTTCCAACTTATTACGTTTTAACCACAGCCGAAGCATCTGGTAACCTCGCCAGATTTGATGGAATCCACTATGGTCATCGATCTGAGTTAGCTTCTGATGTAGATAGTACTTATGTTTTGTCCAGGTCTGAAGGTTTTGGAGAAGAAGTGCAGCGGAGAATTATGCTTGGAACCTTTGTTCTCAGTGCAGGCTTCTATGATGCATACTATTCAAAAGCACAAAAAATTAGAAGAGTATTGAAGAACAAAACGAAGGATATTTTTAAGGAATATAACTTCATTTTAACTCCAACTTGTCCTTCAACTGCTTTTAAAATAGGAGCAGTTAGTGATCCAATTCAAATGTATCTACAAGATATTTTTACGGTTCAGGCTAACCTTACAGGTATCCCAGCCGTAAGTATACCAAGAGGGGTGCACTCAAACGGTCTGCCATTTGGTGTACAAGTCATGGCAGATGAATTTGAAGAAGGACCAATGTTGGCCTTTGCAGCTTCCATTAGCCAGAATTAATTCAATGAAACAGATCATCATCATATGTCTTTTGCTGCAAAGCACTTTGCTTTGGGGGCAATATGATACTGTCTTAACTAATACAACTAAAGGCACAGATACCGTCCTAATTCGTTTAGACGATCCTATTGCCAAAATGCTGGATAGTACTTTTTTGGCTTACTACTTTGATAATGACGACTTCATTACGGATACAGCGCTCCTTAACATATACCATTACAGTACAAATGAAATTCCGTTACCAGAAGACTCAATAATCATTGATCGATTGAGAGTGATGAGTGAAAACTCTCCAATTCCATTTTCTGCACACCGTCAGACAATAGCATATGCGAAGTTGTACGCGCAGAAGAAGAGAAGATTAACTGCCAGAATGCTAGGCGCGTCTGCGTTGTACTTTCCAGTATTTGAAGAAATTATCGCGAAATACCAATTGCCTGAGGAATTGAAATATTTGCCAATAATAGAATCGGCTTTAAATGCAAAAGCACGTTCTCATATGGGCGCGAGTGGTTTATGGCAATTTATGCCTAGAACTGCTGAAGGCCGAGGACTTGAAGTTAGCTCGTATATAGATGAACGTAGTGACCTCTATAAATCGACAGATGCTGCGTGTAGATACCTTAGGGATGCTTATGAGATCTATGAAGATTGGCAATTAGCTCTCGCTTCTTACAATTGCGGAGCAGGAAATGTAAATAAGGCGATTAGAAGAAGCAATGGAGCAACCAACTTTTGGGAGGTAAAAGAATTTTTACCAAAAGAAACTCAGAATTATGTGCCTGCATTCTTAGGTTGTGCATATGCTATGACTTATCATAAGGAGCATAATATATTTCCTGTTCAACCGAGAGCTAAATTTTTCGAAATAGATACTATACATGTATGCGAAAGAGTCAATTTTAAAGTATTGGAGACTTACTTGAAAATCACTACCGAAGATTTAACATTCTTTAATCCTTCGTACTTACAGGGCATGATTCCGAACAGAGATGAAGATCGAGTTTTGATGTTGCCGCGGATGAAAATTGGAATTTTTATTCAAAATGAAGATTCTATTTATGCAAAAAGCAAAAGAAAATCATCTTTACCTTCAACGACTCCTGTTAATCGTGTGTTAACATATCACACGGTAAAAAGCGGGGACTATTTAGGAAAGATTGCCGAAAAATATCACTGTTCTGTTACAGATTTAAAAAAGTGGAATTATTTGAGATCTGATAAATTGAGAACAGGAAAGAAACTAAGGGTGTACAAAAAAACACCTAAGGGATCTTCGAGCAGTTCAAGCCATACTAGTTCAACTAAAAAACCAGTTGAAAAAGAAGTTCCGAAAACACCAGGGTCGTATTATTATTACACAATAAAAAAGGGCGATACACTATGGCACATTGCTCAGCGTTATAAGGGAGTGACTACAGAAGACTTAAAACGGTCTAATAGCTCACTTAACTTTAATAACCTTAAGACAGGAACAAAAATTAAAATACCAAAATGAGCAAATTAAGTTTTAGATCAAGTTCAGCCTTCAAGAGCATTGTTGTTCCCAAGAAGTTGACTTGGAAGCTTAGATTGGTAATGTTCGTAATATTCCCTTTAAGCTTATTAGCGAGCTGCGGAGAGCCCCTTACGTTAGAACAGATGCTGCCAGTTTCCGTAGGACAAACCAATGAAATTTACGTGTTCTGCGACTCTAAAACATGGAAGGATACCGTAGGAGGATACCTTAACTCAGCGTTAACAAAAAAGATAGATCACCTGACTGAGCCAGAACAGCTATTTACGATTACCCAATTTGAAATGGCAAGCGCGGATAAAGCAAGAATGACGCATAGAAATGTTATTAAGGTTGAAATAAACGATCGGAATGAGAATAAAACGCCTCGTCTTGTTAGATCAAAAGATGAGTGGGCAAAAGGTCAGTTGCTGTATAGTTTCAAAGGTCCGAATTCTGAAAAAGTGATGGAAATCATGCAAATAGAGTTACCGGGTATCATTGACGAAATCAAAAAGAAGGAAATGGAACGGTTCCATCAAAAATTTGTTGATAAACCAAATAAAAGTGCGCAACGAAAATTAAAATCGGAAAGAGGAATTAATTTAATCGTACCGAACAAGTTAAACTTACAATACAATAGAGAGCATTTTGCATGGATGGAAGCTAGGGGTCAAGGCCCAGAAGGAAAAAAGGTTCTTCATCAAGGTGTTTTCGTTTATCATTACCCTTATACGAACGACAGTACTTTTTCATATGATTTTCTAATTGAGAAAAGAAATGAAATGCTAAAAGCACATGTACAAGGTGGCACAAAGGGCAGTTATTTAACCACTATTACGGAAGAAGGAAGACAGCCGGAAATTAAGGAGATCAACTTTAATGGTGAGTATGCGATTGAAATGAAAGGACTGTTTGACATGAAAAACGGATTTATGGGAGGACCATTTGTAAGTGTTACGACTTTCGATAAAGCTAACGGCCGAATAGTAACAGTTGAAGGATATTGTTATTCGCCATCCTTAAACCAAAGAGATCATTTACATGAGATGGAGGCAGTAATTTATTCAGCCACATTTGATGCAATGAATGAGCAGGGCCAGAATTAGTTATTTAATTGCTGAGCTTGTGTACTTTTCTTAACTGAAAAATCGTCACAAAATATTTTCTTTTCCTTGGTCAAGGTTTTAATTACATCGTTAAATAGAGGCCTTGAAGCAGATTTGACCCATGGGCGTTCTATTTTGTCAACTCTACCATCAATATGCTGGAAATCGTAATTGCCGCTCTTATTGATTACTGCTTTAAGTTTATTTAATCGAATGATGTTAGGCCTATTGGTAGCCAGTATGATTGCTTTAGAAGTTATGCCAATTTTAAAATTCTTTCGATTTACAATAGCATAAAGAAAGCCTTCAAAAGCAGCTATTAAAAGCACCACACCCAAATAAAATCCTGGATCAGCATATGTGATGTGCATAATACCTACCACCCCATAAGTGAGAATGTCCAGAGATTCATATAAAAACGTTCTTTTTTTTAAGTCACTCCCAACTTCGTAACAATAAAGAATTTCTTTCTTCCTCTTTTTAATGTAAAAAACAGATTGCCATTTATAATTGATCTTTAAGATGAAAAGAAACCCAAGGACAATCGCAACAATTTGAATCGTGATTTCCCTGAACGGAACATTACGGTCTAGGTCGTTGTGCACATAGAAAGAATAAATCCCTGAAAGGATTATGATAAATAATATAACTCTATTAATTGGACGGACCATAGTCTAGGCGCTAATATAACTGTTAGACTGATTTATTTAGCCTTAGTTGGCTCCTCACTATTAACAAGATTTTGAGAATTGTTCAAAACTGTGTGAAACCCCGGGCACCCTGAAGCGTTATAACTATGTCTTTACCATATAAAATGCCTAAGAGAGATCTAAAAGAATATTACAATCGTGAATGCCGATTTAAACTTAAATCAGGCCAAGAAATTTATGGTGTCCTATGGGAGGTAGAATCTGCTACGGGTAAAGGTTTATATTTTACTAGTTTGTTCAATGCAACTAAATTAAGGTCTAATAACGACTTTGAAATGGTAACAGAATTAGGTCAACCAATGAAAATTGATCAAATAATTCTAGCAGAACGACTAGTTTCTTAATTCAGTTAAAAAAGACATTCGCCCGTGGCTGGGCTTTTTGAAGTAGTTGAACATTTTTGGCACATGGTTTGTTATAGAAGTATCAGAACCGTAACAACAGACGAAAATGATTGATTTAAAAAAAGAATTAAAAAGATTGAAAGTAACAGCTAAGAACCTAATGAAAGTAGGAGATGTTCAAGCATACATTCAAACATTATACGACATTAACAGCATTCAGTTAAAATTAGTGAGTGTGAAATCCTGAAGGTGTTAGGATAACACAATCAGACCGCGGGAGCGGTTAACAACATACTCGTTTGCTGCGTGAAGACCTTTTTCGGGAGAAGAGGGTCTTTTTTTGTTCGAACAATTTCATTTTTCAATTTATTGACAAGGTTTAACAGCAAATATTTCAATAAGGACACAGGAATCTGTAGTTTTGAATACCTGAATTAAGCACGTGAATTTCGAATTAGTCAAAAGCAGTGTATTACTTGGACTCATTTTAAGTGTTTTAATAGGACCTGTGTTTTTTGTTTTGCTAGAAACTAGCATTCGAAGAGGAGCTAGAGATGCCATTCTTATAGATATCGGTGTACTATTAGCCGATGTTCTTTATCTGTTTGTTGCCTATTTCAGTGCTGAGCAAATTACCATTTGGATAGAGAAATATGAGTTCTTAAAATATATTGGAGCGGGAGTTATAATCATTTACGGAATCTACACAATCGTTAAGAAAAAGTCGCCTCAAATAGCAAAGAACATAGACATCAAAGAACTCAAAAGGCCGAACCCAATTGGCCTAATTTCTAAAGGGATGGGTTTAAACGCTATGAATCCAGCGGTTCTGGCTTATTGGTTATTTGTTTGTACTTACCAAGTCAAAGGCCAAAATATTGAAGGGGTTAATGTGGTCATCTTCTTTTCTATTTGTTTAGGAACCATGTTTATTATAGACATTGTAAAGATCTATTTTGCAAGTAAATTAAAGGAAAAACTCACGCCAAAGAACTTGGCAACCATTAGCATTATCGTAGGTTGCATTCTTATTTTGATAGGCATCTTAATGTGTTTTAAAGACATTCAACTACCGGATGCAGTTTGATGTACTTATAGTTGGCCAAGGCCTAGCAGGTACGGTTCTCGGTGAGAAATTTCTACAAGAAGGAAAATCAGTTTATTTTATTGATCAAGGATTTGAAAATGCTTCTTCCGTTGTGGCAGCCGGAATGTACAACCCAGTTGTATTCAAAAGAGTAAATAAAAGCTGGATGGTAGACGAAATACTGCCAGTAGCTTTAGATTTTTATCATCAATTTTCAGAAAAACTAAAAGCGGAGTTAATTTATCCTCATCAAATCTTAAAGTTTTTTGCCAATGAAGAATATCGCAAGATGTGGGTCAATGAATTGGGAAAGGTCCAATATCTCGGAACGGTAGAAGATCAGTATGAAAACAAAGATGTAATTAATGATTTTGGGTTTGGAAGGGTTACATCTGCAGGTCGAGTTGTATTAAAAGATATGTTAACATTATTTAGAGATCAGTTAAAATCAACTAATTGCTTGTTGGAGGAAAAGTTTGATTATGACTTATTTACTCCCGAATTAAACACGTATAAAGGGATTAATTATGAGCGTATAGTTTTCTGTCAGGGGCATGAAGGGCAAGACAACAATTTGTTTAATTGGTTACCTCTTCAAACAGCTAAAGGCGAGTTACTGCATATTCATGCACCCAATATTAATAGCAAGGACCTTCTTAATAAAGGTTTTTTTATTCTTCCTATTGGTGATGACAATTATGTGTTGGGGTCTACTTATAGCTGGAAAGACAAAACAAACGACCCTACCGATGAAGGAAAAGAACAAGTGCTTGAGAAGTTTAAAAAGTTATATAAAGGGCCTTTTAAAATTACCAAGCACACAGCCGGAATTCGACCAACAGTTTCAGATAGAAGACCATTAGTTGGGTGGCACCCAGAATATAAAAACATTGGAATATTTAATGGTCTTGGAGCAAAAGGAGTGATGCTCGCGCCCTATTTTGCAGACCAATTGGTAGCCTCTTTAGATTCAGACGATGTCATTCATTCAGAAGTAGATATTCAAAGATTTAATTAATTGTACTACTTTTAAACCACTCAACAAGAAGCAAAAATGAAAAACACATTAAAGATATTGGTACCGTTAGGCTTGTTAGTCTTGTGCGCATGCGGTGATACGGAAGGTGTCATGCTAGAAGATGATACGATAGTTGATTCTATTAATGAGACCGAAGACTATGATTACTCTGACATGACGATGTATGATTTCACAAAGGATAAGATTGATTTGCCTTTTAAAATGATGCTCCCGCTTAAAACTACTGCAAAGCCGATGATTGGACACACGGAAGATGTAATCTGGACAATTAAGTTGGATGATAAATTTAGCATTACGATTGATGATTGGGGAACTGAAGTTCAAACGATCGAAAGTATAAAAGATAGAGCACGATCTAATATCTTTAATATCATCCCTGAAACAGAGGATGAAGATGAAATCACATATTTCTATGAGTTGAAGGCAGATTCTGCTAAGCCAGAAAATGAGCGGATGCGGATTTCACATTTTTCCTTAATAAAAATAATTGACGGGACTTATTATACGATATCAAGTAACGATTTTGGAACGTTCTCTTTGTCTAGAGTTAAGAACATGATGCGAGCAGCAAAGTCGTTCCAAATTGCAACTGAAGAAGTTTAAAAGTCAAACGAATTAAAAAAGCCTCCACTGTTTTAAACAGAGGAGGCTTTTTTTTGCTTCGAACTTTACTTAGTTCAATCCTTTTAATTCTTTGTATTCTTCTACTGTGAGCTTCTTAATATAAATTCTCGAGAAGTCAATGTAGTTTAGGGAATTGTGATGGTAATTCTGAATATCAGAGTGAATAATTTTATAATCAACTCCGTACCACAACATCATCATTGGAGCTTCAGCCATCATAATATTTTCTGCCTGCGAAAGCAATGCCATTTTTTCGGCCTTGTCTGCTGTGTGTACACCAGCTATAAATAATGAATCAAACAAAGGGTTCACATATCTAGTAGTGTTTGGGTGAGACGGATCCTCCATAGTAGCCGGCACGTTAGCTCCATAGCAAATCATTAAGAAATTCTCCGGAGATGGATAATCAGCAACCCATGCAGATCTAAAAATATCTGCCCTACCATATGAACAATCTTCCATTTTTTGAGCGAATGAAACTGTGCTTCTAGAAACGTTTACATTTAAAATGGTCTTTAGCTGTTGTTCTATCTCTGCTGCTACTTTGTTATTTACATTTCCACCAGAGTTAATTTCAAGAGAAACTGTAGGAAAGCCTTCACCATTGGGATATCCAGCCATGGCCATTAAACCTTGGGCTTTTTCAGGATCGTAGTTATAACCTTGAATCTCTTCAAAAGGATAATCATTAAATGATCGAATTTTAGGAACAAGACCATATCTAGCTTCTACTCCTTGACCGTTTAATGCGTTAGATATGATTTTAGGACGATTGATAGCATAGTTAAATGCTTTTCTAACTTTCACATCGTCAAAAGGTGGCTTAGACATGTTGAACTCATAATATTGAGTAACCGCCTCTTTTTCTATAATTAACTCATACAATGGCGGCTTGTTTTCGAAATTCGCGATGTTTTCTTGAACAACCTCAGCCACCTTTGATGACGGAAGACCATCAATTAAAGATAAATTTTTGGATTCGAATGCATCATACTCATCTAGTTTGTTATCGTAAAAACTAAAGGTTAATGAATCTGCATAAGGAAGACGATTTCCATCCTCATCGAATAAATGATACTTCGGATGATAAGTTAAGTAAACTGATCCGTTTTGATCATTTTCACCAGCAAATCTAAAAGGACCACAACCTACCATCAAGTCTGTTTCATATTTCTCATACGCCTCTTTAGGTACAACTACGGCTGCGGGGTTCGTTAGTGAATAAATAAAAGAAGGATTTGGACTTTTCAAATTAATTTCAAGTGTATAATCATCAGTAGCTTTAATTCCACTAATTGATTTTGCTTGACCTGTGTGAAATTCTTCAGCGCCTTGCACTTCACTTTTAAATAGGTTTTCGTAATTACTATTATCTGAGTTGTTGCCACATAATAGTTCGAATGAATAAACGAAATCTGAAGCTTTTACGTTTCTCCCTTTACCGTCAGCGAAACAAGGATCATCATGGAAAAAGACATCTTCTCTTAAGGTAAATGTATATTTCTTATGGTCAGCACTGTTCTCCCAGTCTTTAGCAACTGCAGACATTACTGAAAGATCGATTGCATCGAACTTCACCAATCCTTCATGAATTTGTTGAGAGATTCTGGCAGAGCTAGCATCTATAATCTCCATCGGAAACAAATTGAAATATTTTTCTGTTTCGGCAGCATTAAGAATTCCACCGTAAACTGCTTTTCCTTTAGCCTCTCTTATCTCCAATACACTCTCTTCCGTTTCACCGCAAGAAAACATCAACACCGTAACAGCTAATAAAGCCAAATATTTTCTTTTCATAGTCCTATTTAAAGTATGCTCACTCTTGAGGTATGACTTACCTCGATACGAATATACAAGAATAATTGAATGAGGATTTAAGGATGATCCAATTTGCGGCAAAATATTTGCATTTATCTATAAGAATCTGATGTTGATCGATTAAACTTAGTGGTTCAGAATGTAACAACGGAGAGCAATATAAAGCCGTTTTTATTTTGATATATTGAAAATAGAAGGTAATATTGTGCCTGTTTAAGAAAGTTGACGTCAATTAAACGCTGAAATGAAAAAATTATCTGTCTTATTATTACTTATCCTTGGTGTCGTTTCATTTGCGATTGCACAATCTGAAACATCCATTATTCTTCAAGGGCATTATCAAGGTAGGAACATCTATGTTCAGAATCCATTTGGAAGCTCTGGAGTAGGGTTTTGTGTTACTAGGGTAACAGTTAACGGAGATGTTACTACAGATGAGATTGCATCGAGCGCATTTGAAATCGATTTCAAAAACTTCCAGCTTACGGTTGGTGAGGCTGTTGAAGTTGAGATATTTCATCAATTGGATTGTTCTCCTAAAGTAATTAACCCACAAGTGTTAGAGCCACAGAGTACTTTTGAAGTAGCTGGAGGAGATATCAAAGTTGGTAGCGATGAAGTTTTAAACTGGAAAGCGACTGAAGAAACAGGGAAACTAACTTACATCGTTGAGCAGTATAGATGGAATAAATGGATTAAAGTTGGTGAAGTTGAAGGTGAAGGAACGGAAGGAGCTCATGAGTATAAGTTTAAAGTTACTACTCACTCTGGAGCAAACAAGTTTAGAGTTAAACAAGTAGATTACACAGGGAAGCCAAGAATGTCTCCTGCAGCTAAATTCAGTAACGTGACTGAAGAGCTTACTTTTTATCCTAAGAAACTAAAAGGAGCGAAAGCAACGCTTACTTTTTCTTCGAAAACGTTATTCGAAATTTTTGATTCTTTCGGGAACATCGTGAAAAAAGGATATGCTGAAAATGTAGATTGTGGTACTTTGAAGAAAGGCCTTTACTACTTGAACTTTGACAACACAAACGCGGAGTTCAGTAAGAACTAATCAGAACTAAAAGAAATTATTAATCCCTCCGTCCTAGTGGATCTGGAGGGATTTTTTTTGCCCAATTATGAAGTTGGAACACATCGGAATAGCAGTCAAGAATTTAGAATCAGCAAATCAAATATTTGCTGACCTCTTTGGGGAAGATGCTTATAAACAAGAAAAAGTTGAATCGGAGGGTGTAAGCACCTCCTTCTTTCAAGTGGGTGAAAGCAAAATTGAATTACTGGAAGCATCAAGCCCTGATAGTGCCATAGCTAAGTTTATTGAAAAGCGAGGAGAAGGAATTCACCACCTTGCGTTTGAAGTTGAGGATCTTGATTTTGAATTGGAAAGACTTGGGAAACTTGGATATCGCTTGATAAATGAATCACCAAAAGATGGGGCTGACAATAAACGAATCGCTTTTCTTCATCCAAAATCTACAAACGGAGTATTAATCGAATTATGCCAGGAGAAACCCTAATTTGTCTATCACCGTTTCAGTTGTAGTATCAAGCCAATAAGATTTAATCCCCACCTTTTCTGCTCCTTCTATGTGCTGGAAGGAATCATCTATAAAAATAGTTTCTTCCTTTTTTAATTCATGCGCGTCAATAATACATTCAAAAGCTTGCTCTGAGGGCTTTCGATGGCCAATAACGTGAGAATAGTAGACTTCTATGAAATAGTCTTTCAAATCAGCTCCATTGTGTTGTGAGCTTATTATATGATTGAACTCTTCTAAATGAATCTGGTTCGTGTTACTTAGTAGATAAATATTGAATTCAAGGGCAACTTGATTCAAAAATTCAAAGCGCTCTATAGGAAAGTCAAGCAACATTGCATTCCATGCCTTTTTTATGGATTCATCTGTCGAGTTAATTCCAGCTAGTTTCCTGATTCCATCATAAAATTCTGAAGGTTCGATCTTTCCAATTTCTAAATCATTGAATAAATTAATCTGATTGGCCTGAGAATAGACCTTTTCAAAATCTTTAATTCCCAATTCTTGGAAAGCAGTAATCGTACGCTGATAATCGATGTTTAGTAAAACACCTCCTAAATCAAATATGATATTTTGGACCATTGAAGTAAGCTAAAAACATCGTGCAACCAATGTGGTTGAATTCGCATCTATAGTACGAACTTATTACAACACATGAAACATCTATATATCATTTTAATAATTTGCTTGAGTACTTCCCTGTATGGTCAAGGAACTATTACTAGCATTGAAATCGTCCCTGCAGTTCCAACTATAGCAGACAGCGTATATTTGGTAGCCCATTTATCTTTCTCATCTGGATCTTGCGAACAACAATATTTCTCCGCCTCGGTGGTTGGAAACAATGTCATTGCATCGTCTCATCATTGTGTAGGGCCACTTACGGTAATTTGCCCCGCTTCAGACACTGTAAATCTGGGTTTATTAGCTGCGGGAACTTACAATGTAGACTTAACTCTTTCTTCGGGTGCCGCTCCAATTCCTTGTTCTCCAGGATTTGCTCCAGATGACAATGACACGTTAAGTTTTACTGTTATTGCCCCCACAGCAATACAATCAGTTGATTTTGATTTCAAAATGTCCCCGAACCCAGCTGAGACTGAGTTGCGAATTTCTGGTCCAGGTATTCAAAACCGATCCAATTTGAAAGTCTCTATTTATGCTCAGGACGGGAAGCTTCTAATTAGCTCGGTTTTACCTGATCATGGGATTGTTGATTTAACAGAATTAACAGTTGGAATCTACTTTGTGCAAGTAGGAGCATCTTCGGTTAAAAAACTCGTGAAGATTCGGTAATCAAGGTTTTATGATTGGTCTCATAAAAGAGATTCCCTCAACGTTGTGACTTTTCAGACTGGTAGCTATAAAACCAAGTAGCCTCATGTCTTTGTCGAATACAGCTGGGTAAAACATGATGCTGGCGTCAATATCTAACTGCTGCAGTGGATAATCTTGTTCTGATCGAGATACGTTTAAAATACCGTCAGTTACACTAAAAGCTTCAAGGGTTGAGGTATAACCAACAGCCAGAACGTTTCGTTCTGCTTCGCTTTTATCTACACTGAGGGATCCTAGGTCAAAAACTTGGTCAAATAAGGTGTCGATTTTTAAAATTGCAAAATCCTTAATCAGTGATTCTTTGACCACTTCTGCATTGTATTTCTTTGATACATCCGGATGAAATAGTTCCAACGTGTCAGCCAAGTCCAATATTCGATGACTAACAGCGACCAATCCGTTTTTACCTACAGGAATTCCAACACCTGTCCCATAAGGCGTTTTAATGTTAAAACACTTTGCACTAATTTCTTCATATGAGAGTCTTTCCTTGTATATAGATTGCTCATCTAGGGTATAGTTTTCGGTACAGCTAGATTTGTTTTCAATCAATCTGCTTACCTTCGGATTAGAGAGCAATTTGGTAAGCGAATAATCAACTGCATCATTGAAAACGTAATCGTTGGAATATGCGATTAAAAATTGTCCTGATTTCGAGCTGATATTCTCGGTATGAACTGTCTCACCACAACCATTTTTAATGGTGTATTCAATAGCCAACTCCATAAATTTACCAGTGTTAATCTTATCTAAATAGATATAGTTAACTCGATAGTCTACTAGTTTTGCGTATATGTTATAGTCCCGATATTTAGAAAGGTTAAGTTCTTCAGGGTCGTATAGTTCAAGGTAATTGCAGAAATCGTTCATTTTGTCCAGGGCCCATCCCTCACTAAATGAATTAAAATAATTCGTTGAGCTAGAGTCAATGACAGCCCTCTTTTTATAATTCTTAAAGTTCTTATACCAAAAAGCCGAAGTTTTAATATTGTTCGTGTCTAAATAAAGACGTTCTACAGATATGGAGGACATGATAGTATCAAACTTCGGTAGTCGAGTGAGGTCGAATTGAAGATACTTTGGGGCAATTTTTGGTGCTCCGATTTTGTCGTACGCGCTAAAAACAAAAAAAGCTGAAAATGAAGATAATGCCCGTAAAAAAGGTTTGCCTTTTGCAGATTTACCATATAATCCACCAACAAAAGGCACTCCAAATTCAGCAATTGCCCAACGATTTGATTTTGTTGCCGTCCAGATTTTATACTGAGTTTTATATCCAGGTTGTTGGATCTCAATTTGTTTAGGATTGTTTTTTACATACTTCACTTTAGTGCTGGCATGTCCTTCTTTCGCAATTATTTTACCAGAAAGTGCCACCACTCCTGATTCTGGAGCCCGAAAAATCGTTTTGTTTCCTATTGCTCCACATGAACTTAATAGTGCAGCCAAACCAATTATTGCGCAGATTTTACTTTTCATCTTTTACAAATTTTATGTTTAACTGATCTTGCACGTCTTTTAAAGGGATTGCGAACCCAATATTCTTAACCTGGTAGCCGGTCATTTTGGCATTGACAATAGCGATTAATCGCCCTTTTTTATTTACTAAAGCACCTCCCGAGTTGCCTGGGTTGATGCTTGCGCTTACAACATAATGTTTAATCCCTCGGTTCTCAGATATTCCTGTTACAATTCCTTTTGATATGGTCCCGTTTAATTTTGGATCTAAAGGAGAACCAATACAGGATACAATTCCGCCCACATCTATCATATTGCTATCTTGGGTAACTTGAATAATGTTTTCAAAATTAAAGTCAAAATCTCCGTCAATCACTTTGAGTAAAGTGATATCGTAAAGTGGATTAGTACGAATTACATTTGCATTATATTCTTCTCCATTCGCTAAAACAATAGTAGTTTTAGTAAGGTTTCCTGCAACATGATGATTAGTAAGTACAAATCCGTCTGAAGATATCATAACACCAGATCCGTGACTTTCTTCTTCTTGCACGGTAACAACGCAATCAGAAATTTTAATCGGTTTCTTTTTTGTAATTGGAATTTCAATGGTTTTCCAGTTGATTTGATCTACCTCGATATTGTTGTAATAGTTTGCCGCAACTTCCTCGAAGTCCGTTTTATTGAGCAATTCAATTATTTGCTCTGATATAAAATCTGCAAAAGTAACGTCTCGAGCATTTTGTTCTGTACTGCTACTTTCAATTTCATTTTTCTGGTGATCAAGTAATTTTAAGTCGATGTTAATGTATGTGTTGTTATAATAGTAAGAAGACTCATTTCTGAAAGTAATATCAACGTCAAGAAAAAATGCGGGTAATTCAATTGAATCATTTGCGTCTTTATTTTTCATTCCAACAATTAAGTCTGTGATGTATTGCATTACGGACTCTTCTTGCTGACCAGTTAGATCTTCTTCTTCTCCATAGGAGTAACTAGAATGATAATATTTCGATAAGTAAGCTTTTTCCGTGTTCATATTTGGAATACCGGAGTAATCCATTTCCACATCATTCATCTTTAGCTTAATTGGAAAATTCAGTGATTTTTTCTTAACCATGCCTTCCGAG
>JBLIOB010000066.1:0-17550 GCA_047639575.1 Parvicellaceae bacterium | reverse complement strand
CCAATTGCTGTTAATGTGTTCTGTTGTGGGGTAACCCCATCTTGCAATAATTCAAAATCTGAAGCAACTACATTGAAATTTACTACCTGACCAGCATAAACAGTGTCATAAAAAACAAATGGCCCTGAACCAAATGGTAACAAAGGAGAAATTGAAGGCTCATTATTTACGAATCCACATGGGAAAACGGTAATGGGCAATTCGCAATTGTTTTCTGCGAGCTTCACTCCACATCGATAAGATTCGACTTTTACCCGAATTGAAAAAACACCCTGCGTTAATGAAGTAAATGACATTTGACCAGTAGTTGCATCCAAATCCCCCGGCACATTACTTGCATTCTGCGCTGCACTTGGCATGGGACTCGACACCGAATACCCAGCAGCAAAAGGGATCGAAGATGGGCTTGCGAAGACAGGTTGTAATGCCGTCATGTGCGATAGCGGATTTGCAAAAGAGTAAACTAAAGAATCGCCATCTGGATCTGAGGCTCTTAAATGAAATTTATTTGGACCATCACAAAATAATACATCAATTTCAGGAGAAAACTGAGGAGAAGAATCATAACAGGGTGAAACGTTAGCACCACCATTCGTGAACATTTTTGAAATGGCCGTCATTCCAAAAGAATTAGGTGAATTCAAGTTAGAAGAGGCTGTTGATCTGTAAACATCATCCCAAGTGAAAATCCAACCTGCCGCAGGCGGAACACCGCCAATGTTGATTGGATTAGAAACATATTCATAAATCTGAAACGATCCCGTTCCTCCTACTGCGCATAAAATAGGCAGATTACCTCCAGAAATCGAACAAGAAGGAGAACCCTCATAATCCGTTAAATAATTTACTGTAATGTTAGTTATTGTAGAATGGTTCCAAACTTGAATTGTTTCTGAAACCGAAGATATAGCTGCACCGTTGCAATCTCGAATCACCCTAAGTTTAATCACAAAGTCGCCACCACCTTGGCAAACCCAAGTAATATCGGCTCCGGCTAAATGATCTGCCCTCGAGTCCAAAGAGGAAAGGCTTAAAATCACAAAAAGGAAAAATGTTACCACTTTTCCTTTTAAAACAATATGTTTAATCAGTTTGATCAAGCTTTTAACGCAATAATTGAAAATTTGTTATCCTTTTGACGTATTACTTTGTAATACGTTGCTAAATGATCAAACGAAAATAATTAGGAATCCTAAATTTTACCAGCTACGACCTCTAGCATTTCATCAATTTGTAAATGCTTATTCGCCAGGTCATTCAACTCTTGCGCACTAATTGCCTGAATTCGAGCTAGATACTTTTGATAATAATCATAGTCCATTCCGAAAAGATGAGTGGATTTAAATCGCTCACAAATATCAAAAGGACCATCAGAATTTCTAAGAAAGGAGCCAACAATGTACTGTTTTACTCTATTCAGCTCATCATCATCAATAAGTTCAGCTTGTAAGATTTTAATTTCTTTGTGAACCTCTTCAATCGTTGCCCGAGTGGCATCTCCATTTACTTCGGTAGAAATAAGAAAAGTTGTAGCTGCTAAATTAGCTATCACACCCGATCCTACTCCATATGTATACCCTTTGTCTTCTCGAATATTCGCCATCAGTCTAGAGCTGAAGTACCCGCCTAACACCGTATTCAATAATGTGAATGGTATGTACTCGTCCGAAGTTCTTCCGAATGGAAGTAATTTACCAATTCGAATAGCCGACTGGATAGCGCCTTCTTTCTTGATTAAAACTGAATTAGGCAATGATGAGTTGGCGACTTCGATATTAGAATGATCTGAATTCAATGAAAATGATTTGCCGAAATTAGCATTCAAAGCTTTAAAAACATCTTCTTTTACAAAACCCGAAACGAATATTTCAGCATTTTTAAGGTTGTACTTAGAATTGTAATGATCTTGAAGTGAAGACGCTTTCAAACTGAAGCTTTCATCAGTTATTGAACTATAATAGGAATGATTCGAATCAAACAGATTTTCACCAAAACTCTTTCTGCAAATCACCGAAACTTTATCCGAATTTACCTGGAAGCTTTGCAGGTCGTTTCTTAATTGAATTTCTAGTTCATCTTCAGGAAAAGTAGGGTTCATCAATACATCTGCAAAAATACCTAATGAATCTTCTACATATTTAGTCAAACAGAATAAAGAAAATGACGTAAAATCTTTCCCTACACTGTACTCCAAAAAGGAACCCAAATAGTCGATTTTATTTGCAATCTCCCTGGCCGTTTTGGAAGTAGTTCCATGTCTCATCATGTTAGCTGTTGAGTCGGCAATTAACTCCTTTAATTCATGGGCTGACCCTGACTTGAATACAACTTCAATTTTCACTAATTCTTGATCTGCTAGATCGAATGTATACACGGGGATTCCGTTATCGAGTTCACTGATATTAGGCTGTGGTAATCTCACCGATTCAATCGGACTCAATTCAGGTATTATTGATCTGTCAATCATTTAATAATCAGTATTTTAAAGTGATTTAATTAACCTTCTTGTTTAGATAGGTAAAATAGATTTGAACAATTCGTTTTCTTAAACAAAATAGCAGCAGAATTCTTGATGTCGGCAGCTGAAACTTCATTGTATTTATCAAATTCTGCATTCAACATATTCGCGTCTCCGAACAACTCATAAAAGCATAAGTTCATTGCTTTATTAAGTGCACTCATTTCTCCAAATAACTTGGATGATTCAAACTTGTTTTTAACTTTCTGAAGTTCTTCTTCTGTAACCAATTCATCTACTAATTTTTGCAGCTCAATTTCGATAGCCAAATCAGCTTCTCTTACATCTACATTTTCGGCAGTTTTGCCAGTAACCACAAATAAACCTCTATCGTGGCTACCCATAACAAAAGCACCTATTTCGGTAAACAGTCCTTTTTCTTTAACCAGGGTATTATACAATCTAGATGAGTCCCCTCTAGACAAAACATCTGATATCAGGTCTACTGTATAAAACTCCGGATCTACTCTCGCGCTCATGTGATAAGCTTTATAAATAGCATTAGCTGGAACATCCCGTTCAACAACAAGCTCTCTATATTCCTCTTGAACAGGTTCTTGAGTTAAATTTCGAACGTACTTGTCTCTTTTAGGAATGTCACCAAAATATTTCTCAGATAATTCTTTCACCTCCTTTAGCTCAACATCACCTGCAACGCATAATATGGCGTTTTGGGGACCGTAATGTTTATGGAAAAACGCTTTCACATCATCCATTACTGCATCTTCGATATGCTTTATTTCTTTTCCAATTGTTGCCCACCGGTATGGATGATGTTGATACGCGAGTGGCCGCAACAACAACCACACATCTCCATATGGCTGATTTAAATAACGCTGCTTAAATTCTTCGATCACTACGCTTCTTTGAACTTCAAGACTTTTGTCGGTAAAAGCCAGACTTAGCATTCTATCCGAATCAAGCCAAAACGCAGTCTCTAAATTTGCAACAGGTAAAGTTGAATAGTAATTGGTAATATCATTTGAAGTAAATGCATTGTTTTGTCCGCCAGCTTCCTGTAATGGCGTATCGAAGCTCGGTATATTGACCGACCCTCCAAACATAAGATGCTCAAATAAATGAGCGAATCCTGTTTGCTCAGGGCTTTCATCCTTAGCCCCTACATCATATAAAATATTAAAAGCGGCTATTGGTGTCGATTTGTCTTTGTGCACCAAAACTCTTAATCCATTGTCTAAGACAAATTTGTCGAATTCAATCATACTTAAAATTGAAATTTGCTGTTGGTTAATTCATTTTTACTGTTCTCGAATTCACTCATCATATCTTCAATGATTTCTTTCGCAGGCTTTACTTGGTCTAATAAACTGGCTACTTGACCAATTTCTAATTCTCCGTTTTCCATATCTCCTTCAAACATACCTTTCTTTGACCTTCCACGTCCCAAAAGTGCAATTAATTCATCTTTCGAAGCCCCATTTTCGTAAGCATCCATTACTTTATTGAAAAATGGGTTTTTGAGTAAACGCACTGGAGTCAGCTCTTTTAATGTGAGTAAAGTGTCTCCTTCTTGAGATTCAACAACTTTACTCTTAAAAAGTTCATGAGCTGAAGACTCTTCAGACGCTACAAACCTTGAACCTACCTGAACCGCATCCGCACCTAAACACATTGCTGCTAGCATTGCATTACCGCTACCAACTCCACCTGCCGCGATTAAAGGAATTTTTATCGCCTTTTTCACCATTGGGATTAAACAAAACGTAGTCGTCTCATCTCTTCCGTTATGTCCTCCTGCCTCGAATCCTTCAGCGACTACCGCATCAACACCAGCTAGTTCCGCTTTTACAGCGAATTTAACGGACGAAATCACATGAACAACTATTATACCTTCAGATTTAAGTTTTGACGTCCAAGTTTTAGGATTTCCTGCCGATGTAAAAACGATCGGAACTTTATGCTTAATTATTGTTGCAATGTGTTTATCAATATCTGGATACAACATAGGAATGTTTACAGCAAAAGGTTCGTTTGTTGCAGCTTTACATTTTATGATGTGCTCTTCCAGAATTTCCGGATACATAGACCCAGACCCAATAATCCCAAGCCCGCCTGAATTGCTCACCGCTGCCGCTAGACGCCAGCCGGAACACCAAATCATACCTCCCTGTATGATTGGGTATTGCACATTGAAAAGATTGGTTATTTGATTCATAAATCAGATTTGTTCTCATCACGAAAATAGCTTTTTTCATCATTGAATTGTATGCGTTGGACAATTCACTTCAATTAATAAGACAATCTTTTTGTAATTTATATCTCAAGGCTTATCACCCAGGCTGTTACATACAAACAAAAATAGAAAACTCATGAAAAAATTTATTGCTCCGCTCCTAATTTTATTGGTCGCATCGCCTGTATTTGCACAATATCAGAAAGATTTTGGAATCACCATTGGTGGTAGTAACTCATTAACTGACATGGGTGGTGATGAATTAAACAGACGAGATTTCATTTGGGACATGAAATTAAATCAAACTAGTCTTGCAGCGGGGGCATTTTACAGGGTTAAGGTGAATGATAAAATTGGTATTAAAGGGTCTATGCACTGGGCTAGGATAAAAGGAGATGATGCTCAATCGTCAAACCCTGGTAGACGAGGGAGGAATCTAAACTTTAGAAATGACCTGATTGAACTTGGTGCAACTGCAGAGTATTACTTTTACCAGACTTATGATGTAGGTGGATACGGAAGATATCTTGTAGAATTTAGACCTTATGTATTTGGAGGAATCGCGGGAGTGTATTCAAATCCAAAAGCAGAATTAGACGGTAAATATATTCCTCTTCGTAAATTGAAGACTGAGGGACAAACAAAATCATACAGTCCAGTTACAGTTGCCTTGCCAACAGGCTTAGGATTTTACTTCACTTATGCCAAACGCTACAGGTTTGGAATGGAATTTGGTTATAGACATACGTTCTCTGATTATTTAGACGATGTAAGTACAAGTTATGCTGCAGACGAATCAATCGACTCTGAACTTGGTCAGTTGTTAGCGAATAGAAGACCAGAGCTAGGAAACCAATCAGAATTACCTGCAGAAGATAATTATGAAGCTGGAGAGAAAAGAGGAGATCAGGCGCACAATGATTCATATTTATTCTCTGAATTTTCATTTAGCTATGTTCTTCGGGGAAACCCATATCACATATGGATTAAGAACGGACCAAGAAGAGGCGTAAGAGTTGTTAGAGCTAAGTCTAAGATGGGTAGAACGCCATTTTAAACCTTAGATTTTAAATGTTTAATGGACGGCATTTAGTGTTTGTCAAAAAATGCTTAAAAATCAAAGATTGTTGAAATAAAAAGTTAATTTTGTTATCATGAGAAATGCACTGTACATATTACTGGGAATAGCTTGCTTCACATTCAACTCTAAGAGTAGTGAAGCTCAATACAAAATCGATTTTGGGTTTAAAGTTGGTCTGTCCAACTACCTAGGAGAAATGGGTGGAGACGAAAAAACCAGAAGAGGTTTTATTTCGGATATGAAAATCGCTCAGTCTAGATGGGCTATTGGTGGTTTCGGCAGATATAGGATAAACAATATGTTTGCGGTAAATGTTGGATTAAATTACGCTAGAATTCAAGGAAGCGATGCTCTATCTTCAAATCGAGGAAGACGTGGTAGAAATTTACACTTCAGAAATGACATGCTTGATTTATACGCAAGAGGCGAAGTTTACTTTTTCAACGAAAACGATGTAGGAAATAGAGGTCGTTATGCGTTGGATTTTCAGGCCTTTGCCTTTGGAGGTGTAGCTGGTATAATGCATAGCCCAAAAGCATTAGATGCTTCTGGAAAATATACTAAGCTCAGACCACTGCAAACAGAAGGAGTTAAATACAGCACTATTGCAATGGGCCTTCCGGTTGGAATTGGTTTCTTTTTCACCAAAAAGAGAAAACATAGATTTGGCTGGGAAATTTCTTGGACACATACATTAACAGACTATTTAGATGATGTGAGTTCTGTTTATGCTGGAGGTCTTTCACCAGAAGTGGAAGCTATGGCTAACAGACGCCCTGCACTTGCAAATGTTCCTGGCATTCCATCGATAGATAATTATGTGGTTGGAAGTAAGCGTGGTGATCCAACTCACAATGACAACTATTTGTACACTCAGTTCAAGTACAGCTACCTGATGAAAGGATTTAACACTTTCTATACTCAATCTTACGGTTGGTTAGGAAACAGAAAAAGAGGAGTTCGAAAAGTGAGAGCGAAGTTCTAAAATTCAAAAAAGTTTATGAAAAGCCTTTCGTTTAATTGCAGAAGGCTTTTTTTGTGCGCTAGAATTCAAGATCGAGATTTCTTCTCTATTGTTTATCCTTCTTTAAAAACTGTGTTAATTTGGACAAGGGCTTTCGAATTGTAGCTGTACCAGGAGATAGTCCATTCATACTCCAAGCCATACGGTCTTCTTTGTTTGCTGCTAGCCTATTTTTAACGCTAACGTTACTCTGTCCACCTACCCTCATTTTTATCGTTGTGAGTGGCATATATTTAACTGATATTTCATTTTTATGAATGAAACGCAGCATTAACTCATAATCCGCGGAAGATTTTAACGCTAATGAATAATGTCCGTATTTATTATAGCATGTTTTTCGAACAAAAAATGTTGGATGAGGGGGCATCCATCCCTTTTTAAACATTCCCTTTTTATATTCTCCCGATTTCCAATACCTCGTTACCTCATCTGTATTACTTCTATCAACATATACCAGATCCGAATAAAGGCACTCAGCATCTTCTATATTTCTAACAACATTTGAAATAACATCATTAGACGCATACAAATCGTCTGAGTTCAATATTCCAACAATCTCCCCTGTAGCTTTTAAAACGCCCTTATTCATCGCATCATAAATCCCTTGGTCGCTTTCTGATACAACTATTGAAATTCCAGACTTGTACTTTTCGACAATCTCCAAAGTCCGATCAGTAGATTTACCGTCAATTATTATGTACTCAATATCAGGATAGTCCTGATTAACCACACTTTTAATGGTGTCTTCAATCGTTTCTTCAGAATTATAAGCAATTGTGATTATAGATACTTTCATTCTCGAATTACTCGCTCTCTTAGTTTAACCGCAGGATTTCCTTGATAAATAAAATAAGGATCCAGACTGTGTGTAGCTACGGAATTCACAGCCAAAATCGAATGAGACTTGCAAACAACTCCAGGACATACCACTGCGTATGCACCTACCCAGCAACCTTCTTTTAGTCTAATCGGCCTAGCAACTAGGTCAAATGCTGCTCTTTTATAATTATGGTTTCCGCAGAGAAGCATTGCACCTTGGGACACACATACGTTATCCTCAATTTTTACTTCTGCCAAATTATCGATCCAAACTTTCTCTCCAATCCAAACATGATTTCCAATCCTTAGCTTCCAAGGGTACTTTACATTAACTCTAGGCTTAATTACCACCCCCCGACCAATTTTAGCACCGAACAAACGTAGAATAAACTTTTTCAAGCCGCTAAAAGGATTGAACGGATTCAGCATGATGGTAACATTGAAAAAATACCAGAAAAACCGTTTAATCGGATTACCAGGATTGTACCAATCATTATTAAATGAGGCTAAATTAGACTGTATCTTTGTATCGTTATTCTCCAAAAAGCGATCGGTTTTTATTGATTATCGACTGATCCTGTAATTTTTCTTTTGCATAACTGGCACTAGACGCTGAATCTTTGAGGTAATCTTCTTCTTCAATGTCAATCAGTCTTTGCGTTTCACTAATCCAAAGATCGGAATTGCTTAATGAAATATCGCTACCAATTCCCAATTCTTTTAACTTTCGCCAAGGGGTTTGATCAGAAACAAGCACTGGACAGCCCATTGCAAGAGCTTCTACAATAACATGACCATAATTCTCATGCAAAGTAGGCAGAACGAAGAAATGACTGGAATTCAGCTCTAACAGTACGTCATCGTGTTCCATTGAACCTAGATAGTGCAGCTTAAAATTAGAGTTAAATTCACTAAATTTTGTTTTGCATTCTTTCCAATATGCATCGTCTTCAACTGGTCCAATTACTTTTAACGTGAGCTGTTCAGCATTTATCTTTGATAACAAGTCAATCCAAAAAAGTAAGTTTTTCTTAACTGATATTCTTGAAACGAATACGAATATTGCTTCACCTCCTACCTTAATTGGTTTCAAATTAGTCTTTAAATCCGGCAGAGACGCCAGATTCTCTGCTACAAACACTTTAGATTTCTCCCCGAAATACTTGTGAATTTCTTTTTGCTCTTGCTCAGTAGAGGCGTGCCAAATTACACGTTTATACCACCTAAAGATCCTCGCTGCTTTTAAAAATGCTTTCTTTTTAGTGGCTTTTATCTCTAAAGCACCCGCACCTAACATTCCTCGCGGTGCAAGAATAACTTTCCCCTGAAAATTTTCTTTCTTGATTGCTCTTAAAGGCAATTGAGTATATGGCTTTGAAAACAAACTATTCATATACACCACATCTACATCCGATGTAATAAATGTTCGAATTAAATCAATGGATGGTGGTTTACTACAATACCAAACTTTAATTCCATCATGGTCTGTCCACTGATCTTGAAGAATCCCAGCGTAAGGGCCATTTGCTCCAAAATCAAACGCACTCGTAACAACTTTAAAATTAAAATCTGACTCGAATCGCTTAATAATATTAGCAACAGATCGAATTGGACCACCGGCATTTTTACCTGGAAGAAACCAATCAACAAAGATTAATATGTTCTTTTTAGTATTCAATTTTATTTTCCACCATCCAGTTTTCGAGCACAACTAAATACCAAAGTCTTGACCATGTTATTTCTTTGTCTCCTTGTAAAAATCTATTCCAAAGCGACTCCAGTTCACCTTTATTAAAAAATGGCTTTTCCGCTAAGGACATTAGCCGATCCTCGCAAAAGGATTTTAATTCGCCTTTCATCCATTTTTCCCAAGGCAATACAAAACCCATTTTTGGCCGATGTACTATTTCATCTGGAAGCAAATCACCAAGAGATTCCACTAAGAGTTCTTTTGGGAACTTAGGGTACTTCTGAATATCTGGAATACCTAATGCAAATTCAACCAGTTCATGATCTAAGAAGGGAACTCTCACTTCTAATGAGGAGTTCATAGACATTTGATCCGTGTCTCTAAGTAAGACATTTTGCATATAAGTGCTAATTTCAGCTACGGACACTTTACTTAATAGTGGCAACTTAATCCCCGAACTTTTTTCTCCAACAAGGTCATTAACAGTTTCAAACACCCAATTAGCTGGTAATTGATTATGTTTCAACAATTTCAAAATTTGATTATCCAGTAACACTTGTCTTGAAATTGGATAAGTAAATTCAAAATGCATTTTGTCAGCTTTCAAGATCTCGTGAATCTTGTTGCTGGCTACTGAAGGTTTTAATATTTTCTGACTCGTTCCAATTCCTTTTCGGATAAATTTAGGGAAACTACTTAACCATCTCTTGTCATGCAGTTCTGCAGACCTTTTGAAAATATCGTAGCCTGCGAATAATTCATCCCCGCCTAACCCCGAAAGAACCATTGTAACACCGGCCTCTTTAGTAGCCTTTGATACTATGTACGTATTTGGACCATCTCCGCTCGGGTGATCCATAGCAGAAAGTGCATTTGGTAAATCTTTTAAGAACTCTTCAGGAGATAATTTTATTTCGGTGTGATCAGTGGAAAATTTCTCGGCAACCATTCGAGCATATTTTGCTTCACTAAACTCTTCTTCTTGAAACGTAACGGAAAAAGTCTTTACTTGATCTGTTTTCTGGCTCATCAAGCCAACTAATGCACTTGAATCAATTCCTCCACTTAAAAAAGCTCCGAATGGTACGTCCGCAACTAATCTTCGATCAACGGCAGTCAATAATTTAGAACGTACCTCAGATTTGATTTCCTCCCGAGTCATTTTAACCGCCTGCTGGTCAATGTTTTCAACTATGTCCCAGTATTTACCTATCTCTACTTCGTCAGGGGAAATTTTAATAAAATGACCAGGTGGAAGCATTTCAACATCCTTAATAATCGTATTTGGAGCTTGAACTGTTTGATACCGCAGATAATCTACTAAAGCATCTTGACATAATTTCCTAGGAACAACCGGACATTCAAGTAAAGAGCGTATTTCTGAAGCAAAAACAAAATTATCTTTTCCATTACAGAAATACAAAGGCTTTATCCCCATGCGATCTCTAGCTACAAATACTTCGTTAGTCTCTGCATCGTATATTGCAAAAGCGAACATACCGTTAAGCATACGACAACAGTCCTTTCCCCATTTTATAAAAGAAGCTAACAAGACCTCCGTATCTGAGCTAGTTATAAAAGGATAGTCAAGCTCTTTTTTTAATTCTAAATAGTTATAGATTTCTCCATTGAAAGCAATTGTATATCTGCCATCAGAACTTACAAATGGCTGGTTCGATTGTTCCCCAAGGTCTATTATTGAAAGTCGGGCATGTCCTAAAACCACCTCATCCTTTCTCATAACGGATGTATCATTTGGTCCTCGATGTTTCATTTTTTGAACCATCCGGTTTACAACCTCTTCTGGGTTTTCAATCTGCTTTAAACCAACTATTCCTACTATTCCGCACATTAATCTAGAATACTTTTTAATTCGTTAGCCCAAATTTGAGGCGTAAGGCGCATACCAATTTCGTGACTCTTAATGGCCATTTCAATTAGTTCACTTTGGCTCAAGTTAATAATCTTATCGAAGCACGCCTCTAATTCTTGTTCATCTCCAGCTGGATAAACAAATCCATTTGATTCTGATTCTACAAATGAACTAGCCGCGCCCACCGCGTCTGTTGAAATAATAGGAAAACCGGCAACAGCATATTCATGCACTACAACTCCCCAAGGCTCGAACCTACTTGGAAGGACAAAAACTGCTGTTTTTTCAAGATATTCGGCTAATTCGGCTGGTTGTACAAAACCAAAATGAGTTAAATTATGTGCTTCAATCTTGTCTTCATATTCATCACCCGTTCCCAAGCACCAAAGCTCCCATTTTTCAGCTGTTTTTGCATTTGCTTTGGCAAAAGCCGACCACATTTCATAAATACCTTTATGCGCCATGTACCTTCCAACAAATAGAAATTTCCTAGGCATTTCTTTATGCTTCTCAATTTTTTGTTTTTGATAATAACCATCAAAATGAGCTACATCAGCACAGTAATAATTAAGCAGTATTTTTTTAAAACCCAACTTTTCGGCAAATATTTTTTGAGGTTTTCCCGGCACCCATATGTATTGAAACTTATTTCGTAAAACCCATCTGCTCACTTTACATGCAATCTTTTGTTTCAGGCTTCCCTCCCATTGATTATCCATCGTAACGACAGTCTTAACCGTGGTATTGAAGTGCTTGCAAATACTCACATAATCCTTATCCATCCATCCAATAGACACAATGACTTCTGGATTTTTATCTGCTACATATGTTTGCAAGTCGGCCACTTCTTTCTTCTCAATAAAAGAAACGTTTGAAGGGAAATTAAATTTAAACGGTGCTTCTGGATTTACAGGCCAATGAATTACATACACAGCACCAGAATAAGAATCTGCCAAAGCTGAAACACAACTTAAAAAATAAGTTGCCAATTCAGAATACAAGAAAACAATGGACCTTGATTCTGACATGAATTAAAATTTTAATTTTTTTAAAATTCTCATCTATAAATTAAGTTTCCCTTTAACTTCTGGCAATAAATTTGAAAATAATTGTTTTTGTCCGTCCGCATTCAGGTGAATATTATCTCTATATGAAGATACCTTCATTCCAAGTTTTAAACCATTCTGGAATGGTATCTTGTTTTCACCTAGATACGCTAGCAATTCTATACCAATGGTATTAAAAGAGCCATTAATCACTTCCTCTTTCTCTGGATGAATATATAGAAGGTATGGAATCTTATGTTCAGTGACATAATTAAAAAATTGCATCCACCCTGGGTTTATTTTTGAATCATCAACTCCGTCTAAGTATGCAAACTCTTCTTCTCCCAAGAAATACCGAACCTTTGGCCAGATATAGTTGCCAAATAAATCAGTTGAGGCTGATAATGGCTGATTCTTTGGCCAGCTTGTGTGCACACCAACAACTTCTCGATGATGCATGTTATCATGAAAATCATGACTACTAAACACTAACACCATAAGTTCACAATCGAAATGTCCATGTTCTCTTACGTAGGCGAACGCGTTATCTGGACCCCAGCTACCCGCAGACACATTTAGCACTTGAAATTCTTCTTCGTTTTTATTCAGGTCTTTCTCTACCAAATTTGACGACAATTCCGAATTTGAAACATGGGGTCCACCATTAATAACGGAGTCTCCAATTTTTAATATGGTTCTTTTTGATGTATCTATTTTAGCACATCTCATCCCCATATTATTGGTTTGAATATTATTTCCGAACCTAGAAATATTCAGATTTGCGGTAGGAAAGTACTCATACTTATCATTCTCCTCATAAGTATAGGATTCTCCTAAGCCCAAATAAAAACGGCTAAACAACTCCCCTATAAGGAGAAGCGCAAAAATAACTATTAGTAATTTTTTACTCGTTAATTTCTTCAACTTCGTCTTCATCATTTTGAGGAATTATAAGTGGTGACACCAAAATCGTTAGCGCTATAAGAAACATGGACGTGTAAGGATTGAGAGACGCTGCCAACCAAGGTTCAAAAATTATAGATACACCCACGGCAAGTAAAACCGGAATTGAAACATATGATTTTTTAGAACCTTCTATGATTAATAAAATAATTGCCCTGAAAAACATCAACACTCCTACTATACCTGTGTTCAACCACAAAATTAAGTAAGTATTATGCACTCCGCCTTCGTGACCTAGCCTAGAAAGAACTGGTGCATTATCCTGCATTAATTTAACATCGTACCCAAATCCCTTTCCAATAAAAACCGACTTTTTTACTTCTTCCCATGCAAATTGCCACGCAATTAAACGTCCCGAACCATCTTCAATTTTATCAAGTCTTAGGTCATCAGACAACCCAAGTCCTATAGCGACACCAAGGACCGATTGAAATAAAAACTCATAAGCAACAACTATTGACAAGAAAACAATTAACCCAATCCAGATTGATAATTTAAAAATTCGAATGGTAAAAAGCAATGATAAAATAGACAACAAAGCCGTTCTAGAACCTGAAGCATAGGCCACAAAAAGAATTATAATAATGAATGCAAAGTACTCAGTGATTGACACGCAGTCTTTAGATAGGGATCTCACGACAACCAACAAAATGGCCGAAACGATAAGGTACAAACCAAGCCCATTGGGGTTTCCAAAAAAACCTCTTATTCTGCCCCCGTGCCCCACGGAAGCTGCAAGATCATAGTTGACGAATTTATATACGTATCCAACAACAATAATAGCCATGCTAAAAACGATAATTTCTTTTAAAAACCTATAACCATGGTCTTTATAACCTTCCAAAACAAAGGTTGGAACAATCAATAAAACTATAAAATATGATAGCGTTTTTTGAAATGCTGTAGCCACAATAGGGGAAAAACCGATGCAAAAAACAGCTACAACTAAAAATGGAATAAAGTATTTGAGCAAGGGGTTTTTGGCCTCAAATGTTTTAAACTTTAGAACATAAACAAGACCTGCAAAAATGATCAATATTGGTTTAAAACTTTTTGCCCAGACCAAAGATTCAGAAAGACTGTCAGAAAGGATTAGCGTAAAAAATATCGTGATTAAAACTTCCGAATACCTCTTGCTTTGAATCAGATAGAATGCAAACGGCAAAATTAAAAAAGAAAATGGTGAAAAAAAGGAACTCATCACCATCCAAACTATTAAGATGAGATACAAGGACCACTGATTTTTAAATACTGATAGTATACTCACCCCTTCTTATATAATTTAAAGAAAATTACGCATTCAATATTATTTCCATAATTCGTTCCGTGGTTTTTCCATCCCAAAGATCTGGCACTTTTCCTTTTTTGTAGGTGCCATTTTCTATCTTTTCGATATTCGAATTCAACTCAGTTAAATCAAAATCCACTAAAGTATTAGACCCAATTTCAACCGTACTAGGCCGTTCAGTATTTTTTCTCAAGGTCAAACAAGGCACTTGTCTAAATGTACTTTCTTCTTGAATTCCCCCTGAATCAGTTAGAATAAATGCTGCATGCTTTATTAATTTTTGAAACTCAAAATAGCCCATAGGACCCTTGGTTATTAAGTTTTCAATCTCATCGAATTTGGACATCAAGCCGCACTCTTCAATTCTGGCGGTAGTCCTCGGATGTATTGGAAAAACAATTTTATACTTTTTTGAAAGTCCTAAAATCAAACTTAGCAAAGTGTCCACTCCTTCTCGAGAATCAACATTACTAGGTCGATGGATTGTCATTAGAACATATTTACTTGGTTCTAACTGATTGTCATTTAATATCTCACTTGCCTGGATTTGATCTTCAAATCCGACTAACGTATCGATCATGGTATTACCCACAAAATGCACCTTACCACATTTTGCTTCTTTTTCGAGATTATCAATCCCGCTTTGCTCTGTTACAAAATAATGGTCTGAAATTTCATCCGTTAATATTCGATTTATCTCTTCAGGCATTTCTCTATCTAGTGATCTTAGACCAGATTCTAGATGTGCTATCTTTATACCCATTTTGTTGGCCGTTAACGCTGCTGCAAAAGTAGAGTTGACATCTCCTGGGACAATTAACAGATCTGGCTGAAACTCATTAGTAATTAACTCTTCGAGGCCTAGCATAATTTTGGCCATTTGAGTGTTTGGGGAAGCCGAGCCGACACTAAGAAAATAATCAGGCTCCAATCCAAACTGAGTAAAAAACACATCGGCCATGTTTTTATCATAATGCTGCCCAGTATGAACGATTTTTACTTCGACTCCTTCGTAGCTTTCTGCTACTTTTTTAAACCGAGTGACTTTAATGAAATTCGGCCTAGTTCCAACTATGATTAATATTCGCTTCATTTAAATGTAAAGTTATTAGGATCGCTGAATATGTAGCGCATATTTAGCGTTTTATTGACCAGCACGGCTTCCATGCTTATAACTGGTTGGCCCAGATGGATAAATTAGCCAAATTATAGTTTTGATGCCCGTTTGACTCATCCGACAGTGATGATGCTTCAGCAAACATGCCAAATTCTTTATTTGCACAGATTAGCTCTTGATTTAGTTCCTCCTTCTTACTCATCATTATTTGATTCAGTGGTAATTGAAAACCAGCCTTAGGCCTATATAATATTTCATTTGGTATCATCCCTTCGAATGATTTTTTCAATATATATTTCTCTGTTTCATTTTGAAATTTATGCTCACTTGGCATTGAAAAACAAAATTCTGCAAATTCATGATCTAAAAAAGGTACTCTTCCTTCAATTGACGCTCCCATTGACATTCGATCTAATCTCGCTAAAAGCAGTTCAGGCAATCTATGATTCAGGTCCAGATAGGTCATCCAGTCATAATAATCATATTCTCCTGCCCCTTGAAATTCATTGTACATTTTTTGAATCTGATCTAAAGGCGAATACGAGCTAAGCCTTTTTTGAATATCAGGATTTAAAAGCTTTCGAGCGGCTTCGGGAGTTCTCGTTTCTGTTCCACCAGTAAAGTGAGTATATCCTTGTTTGGTCTTTGGATACCAATCACGATAGACAGCCCTTTTTTTATTTAAGCCTGGTAAAGAATGAAACCCTGATATTAATGCGGCTTTTGACTTTGAATCTTTTAGAAGTGATTGATACTTTGCTGCAAATGACCAATAGCTGTATCCTATTAGGAGTTCATCAGCACCTTCTCCGCCAAGTAGAACGGTTATACCTGATTCCTTTGCTTTTGCTGCGATTCTATAAATCATGGCATTAGCTGAGTCCGCAATCGGCATATCTTGAAAGCCCACTGTTGCTAATAAATCATCCAGATAATCTTGATACGAAAGTTTAATCTCATGATAGTCCGCGTTAAAGTGTTTTGCAGCTATTCTTGCATATTCAAATTCATTCTGATAGCCTTGCTCATTGTCAAACCCAATAGAAAATGCGCTTATTGGTTTATTTGAATGTTTCGTCAACATTCCCAAATTAGCAGTGGAATCAACTCCGCCAGATAACAACACGCCTACTTCAACATCGGCAATCATTCTTCTTTGAGCTGCTTGATCGAAATGATTTAATAAAGCCTCTTTGTCATCATTAAAATTTGACTCTCTTTTGGGTATGGTTTTTAAATCCCAGTAGGCCTCGCTTTTTGACATTTCTCCGCCTTTCAATTCAATTAAATGAGCTGGCTCTAGTTTAAATGTCCCTTGAAATAACGTTTTTGGTGCTTTTACTGACGAAAAAACTAAATAATCGAATAAAGACGTTTCATCAATTTGTAGGTTAAAACCTTCCACCTGCCTAAGCGCTTTAACTTCACTGGCAAAATAAAGCGCTCCATTAATAACCGAATAATAGAACGGTTTTATACCTAGTCTATCTCTCACAAGCAAAGTGTAGTCATTTTCCAAATCCATAAAACAGAATGAAAACATTCCATTTAACTTCTGTAGAAATGATTTTCCTTCATGAATTAAACCATTAAGCAACACTTCGGTGTCAGAATGGCTTGTTCTGAATTTAACTCCGTCCTTTTCAAGTTCTTTTCTCAGCTCCACGTGATTGTATATTTCACCGTTGAAAACCAATATATATTTCCCTGTCTGATCTATCATTGGTTGCCCAGCGGAGGTAGATAAATCAATAATGGAAAGACGTCTATGGCCTAGTTGAAATGCTCTTTTATGTTCAAAGCTTTGCTCGAATTCCTTATTCAATGAATTAAAATGGGCAGATTGAGCATAACCTTCGCCATCCGGTCCTCTGTGCTTAATAGAATCGCACATTTCGACAATAATAGCCTCTTTAATATTACTACTTGTATTCAAT
>JBLIOB010000065.1:0-17680 GCA_047639575.1 Parvicellaceae bacterium | reverse complement strand
AAAATCATTCTCAACCTGAAGTTGACCTATCTTACTGTACAGAGGTTCAGTTTCACTATCCTTGATCTCTTTTTTCAATTTTGAACCAAAGGCTAAATCAGCATTCTCTATAAATTCACGTTTCCAACTCGATATTTGATTAGGATGGACTTCGAATTTAGAGGCAAGTTCTTGAAGACTGCTTCTCTCTTTTATCGCTTCTAGGGCTACTTTAGCCTTGAACGATGAACTAAATTTTCTTCTTGTTTTCTTCATATTTGTCAGGGTAAATTTAAACTTAAATCCCTGTCCTAATTTTGGGGAGTATTACATCCTTCTCTTACCCATTTTTTAAGAATGGCGGTCACTTTCTTTTTTACGTGTTTAGCTTGGATCTTTTTCCGAGCAGAGAATATTACGGAAGCAGTTTCATATGTAGGAGCTATGTTTTATCGAATCACGTTCCATCCAGGTGCTGTAATGAAGTGGACTTTATCAATGACAATGTTGATGGTGATAATTATGGTAATAATAGAATGGATTAACCGAAAAAAGGACCATGGAGCAGATTTTGTACGTTGGCCAGTATATATCAGATGGCCTATTTACTATTCACTTATTTTGTGCATCGTATATTTCGGAAATTACCAGGAAGAAATTAGCTTCATTTATTTTCAGTTTTAATGTAGATAGGGTACTTTTGAGTTTAACTCCTTCACAAACATGTTCGACAAAGAAATAGTTATTGGCTTAACCAAAATATCCAACGATTCAGCGGTATACGTTATTGCTGAAGCCGGTGTAAACCATGGAGGAGATATTGAGGTGGCTAAAAAATTGGTAGATGTAGCTGTTGACGCTAAAGTTGATGCTGTAAAATTTCAAGCTTTCCGAACTGAGCATTTAATTGTTGAGGGAGTGGAAAAAGCTCCTTATCAGCAAAATACTACTGGGAATACGGAGTCGCAAGCAGATATGCTTAGAGGGCTAGAACTTCGTTATGAGCATTATAAAGAATTAAAGGACTATTGCGATTCAAAAGGAGTTCATTTTTTAATTACGCCATTTGATGAAGTAAGTCTTCATGAATTGGAAAAATTAGGAGTTCTAGGTTACAAGATTGCAAGTACGGACACGACTAATCTACCATTTATAAAAAAAGTAGCTGAAACAGGGAAGCCAATTATTCTTTCTACTGGTATGTGCGATTTGAACGAAGTGGATGCCGCTGTTAAAGAGATTGAAAAGAGCAATAATCAATTGATATTATTACAGTGTACGGCCAACTATCCTATTAAAGATAATGAAGTGAATTTGGCTGTTATTCCAGAATATGCGAATAGATACAAATGCATAGTAGGATACTCCGATCATACGGTAGGAATCGGGGCGGCCCCATTTGCTATTCCTTATGGAGCAAAAGTTGTCGAAAAACATTTCACGCTTAATAAAGATGAAGATGGACCGGACCATAGGGCATCCCTAGATCCGAAAGAACTTGCAGAATTTGTGACTATAGTAAGAAGAGCTGAGCAATTTCATGGTAGTTCCATAAAGCTTCCAACTGCTTCCGAACTGCAAACTAAACAGTCGTTACAAAAATGTTTGGTAGCTGCAGAAAACATTCTTGAAGGTGAAACTTTCAGCTTGGAGAATATGGTAGCCAAACGTACCGGAGGACATGGGATTTCTCCAATAAAATATGAACAAATAATTGGAAAGAAGGCTAGCAAAAATTTTCAGAAAAACGAAATTATTTCAATTGACTAAGGTAAATCGAAGTAGCCTATATTCACTTTCGATATTAAGAGATATAAAATGATCTACGTTTCATCAGCTTGTGTAAAAAATAAGTACATCAAAGATTCCGTATTAGAATTGGCGAATGAGGGGTTTCAGAATATTGAACTTTCTGGAGGGACACAGCTCTATGATAATTTGGAATTGGATTTATTGACTTTGAAAAAAGAATACAATCTTAATTACCTATGTCATAATTACTTTCCACCACCGCCAATGGCATTTGTAGTAAATTTGGCGTCATTAGATGATGAAATATACAGCTTGTCAATTGAACATTTACAAAGAGCCATTAAACTTAGTGAATCATTAGGGGCAAATCGTTTGGGGTTTCATGCAGGTTTCTTAATCAACATTCCGTTAGACCAGATTGGTAAACCTATTAATTCGCAAAAGTTATTCAATAGAGATCAAGCCATGGTAAAATTTATCGAAGGGTTTCAACAATTAAAAGACTCAACCAATATTGAGCTCTATATTGAAAACAACGTGGTGTCTGATGCGAACTACAGAAATTTTAATGATGTAGATCCGTTTTTTATGACCAGAGCAGATGACATTAATGCGTATCGAAAAGTAATCGATTTCGGGTTAATCTTGGATGTTGCACATTTGAAAGTATCATCCCGTACATTGAACATATCGTTCGATCAACAAATGGAAATATTGTTACCTTTGAGCGACTACCTTCACATTAGTGATAATGATGGTTTGTCCGATTCAAATAGGGGCTTCAGGCGAGATTCAGACATGTTTAATTTATTAAAAAAGCATAATCTGAAGAACAAAATATATACGATTGAAGTCTATGAATCTATGGAAGCCGTGAAGGAGAGTTATAAAACACTTGAACAAGTCAATGATTAATTCAACATGTGCAACAGGTGGTACCCTGAAAGAATTATTAGAAGCGATAAATGCCGTGCCTTCAGGAACAGCATTTATTGTAGATGAGGAGAACAAATTAGAGGGGATCTATACAGATGGTGACTTTAGAAGATTGCTTCTTTCAGGTAGATCTCTGAACAGTGTATTTACCAAAGAAGATTTATCTGAGTTCGTTTTCGCTTTTAAAGGCCAAGACATTCAGAAAATTATTGCTTCAACTGATCGGAAGGTGCGAATTATTCCCATTGTAAATGATAAGATGGAGTTAGTAGATTTTGTGCGCTTTGAGCATAAAATGAAATACACTCCTATTGCTGAGCCAGCATTAAGCTCAAAAGAGCTAGAGTACCTAACTGATGCCTTTCTATCTACGTGGATTTCCAGTTCTGGGAAATACATTAACAAGTTTGAAGCTGATTTTTCGTCTTATTCAGAATGTGAATTTGGTGTAGCCACGTCCAATGGAACTGTTGCAATTCATTTAGCACTTGAAGCACTTGGAATAGGAGAAGGAGATGAGGTAATTGTTCCAGATTTGACTTTTGCAGCAACTATTAATGCTGTTCTTCATGCAAACGCAACGCCTGTAGTTGTTGATGTAGATCCGATACGATGGACAATTGATCCAGCTGAAATCGAAAAAGCAATTACTTCTAAAACAAAGGGAATTATTCCCGTTCATATCTACGGTCAGCCTTGTGAGATGGACAAAATAATGCAGATTGCAAAAACTCACAATTTGTCAGTTATAGAAGATTGTGCGGAAGCTCATGGGGCCACTTTTAAAGGGCGAAAAATCGGAAGCTTTGGAGATGTCGCAACTTTTTCATTCTTTGGAAATAAGATTATTACAACCGGTGAAGGAGGAATGTGTACCACTAATTCTGAAGAGCTGAATAAGAAAATGAGAGTGCTTCGTGATCATGGTATGGATCCAAATAGAAGATACTGGCATGATGTCGTAGGTTATAATTACAGAATGACCAATCTGCAAGCAGCGATTGGTTGTGCTCAGTTGGAACGAATTGATGAGATTATTTCAAATCGCTACACGATAGAAAGTAAATATAAAGAAGCTCTAAAGGGAATTGAGTGGGTTCAATGGCAGACTAATTTTAACGATTCCGAAAAAGTAGTTTGGTTAGTGTCAGCAGTGCTAGATGGTAAAAACAGAGAAGATGTATTTGAAGCGCTTAGTAATGAGCGAATAGATGTAAGACCATTCTTTTATCCTTTGAGCGATATGGACATATATAAATCTTACGTGTTCTCGTGTAAGGTAAGTAAAGCTCTTTCAGTTGTTGGCTTTAACCTTCCTACAGTTGAAGATGTTGATTTTGATCAAATGAAAAGAGCCTTTGAAGCTGTAAAGTAGAAATGGATAAGAAGACAGTATATATTGTTCATGCTATCGATACTGAAGGGCCGTTGTATGAGTCGTTAAGTGCTACGTTCGAACGTCTCAAGACAATTATTGGAGTTGATCTTGAGCCAACTCAGGAAAATATTGAAGCATTAAGGAGTAAATCGATTGATTTAAATGGTAAAGAAGATCTCGCTGCAAAATTTGTAGATCCAAAAATCATTGATTACAACGATACCTGGGAGAAAATAGAAGAAATGCTCGGGAAAATTATGGGAGCCGAGTACAGAGATCTATTAACAGATTCATTCGGGAATGGATGGGTTTACAATTGGTTTTGTCTCGATCTAGTTTATTTTGAAGAGAACCCTAGAAGAAAACAAACAGGTTATCATAGTGTTCATGACAGATATGTTGAATATTTGAACCGGTTTAATTCTGCTCAGGATGGAATTCAATGGCATTTCCACCCGATGTCTACTTATCGCGAAGCACATAAATTTGCAACATCTTACGCTCATTCACCGCATCTGTATGAAGTGTTGGCGAAGAGAATAATAGATCGAAACTTTTTCCCAAGCAGCTTTAGACCTGGTTTTCATGTTGAAAGACCGGATAGCCATTGGTTTCTTGAACAATGGATTCCATTCGACCTTGGAAATCAGTCGGTAGAAGATTATTCGGAAAAACAAAACCTGGGAAATCTGAAAAATGGTAGGCTTGGAGATTGGCGAAATGCTCCTTACGATTGGTCTATTTATAATCCAGATCATGATGATTACAGGAAACCTGGGAATTGCCGAAGATATATAGGGCGCTGCCTTAACATGAATGCCCGTCATTCGAATTTAACATTAGAAGAAGTCGATCGAGCTTTTGCAAGAGCCAATACTGGAAAGCCAACTCTGATGGCTATGACCAATCACGACTTTAGAGATATGGAACCAGAAATCGATAACATCAGAGATATGATATCTAAGGTTTCTTCTAAATATCCAGAAGTAAAATTTAAATTCTCTGAAGTAACTGAGGCATTTCAATCTACACTTTTCGATGGAGATATACAGGATTTAAAACTTAACGTTGAACTCTATGAGGAAGATGGAAAGTTGAGATTGAAAGTAAATGAGGAAATAGGGAAAGTATTTGGACCCCAACCATTTCTGGCGATTAAAATGAAAAGTGGGCGATATCTTCAAGATAATTTCGATTTTAGTGTTGAAGGAGATACTTGGCATTACGTCTTTGATACACATACCGTGTTTCCGCATGATATTGATACTATAGGAGTTGCTGCAAATAATCGTTTCGGAAGTACATTCGTTCACACCCTTAAACCGTAAGAATATGGCGGCAAATGCAATATACATAAGTGGGTTGTACCGAAGTGGAACGACATTGTTATCTAAGATATTAGACAAGCATTCGGATATTTCAATTACATATGGAACGGTGCACTTTATGCGTTATTCGCATAATAAGTATTTGCCCTTAGCCAAAAACTATTCGCAACTAGTTAAGGATACGGCCGAAAGAATTTTTCAAAGATGGGAGATGCAACTAGATGTTGATCAGGTACTGTCGCAGGTAAAGTTATTAAAAGAGATTACGGAGCCACTGGTGTATGAAATTCTGATGAGGAGTTTTCTTAAACTGGATCAAAAGACGATTTGGGGAGAGAAAACAAACGTAGAATGGGAAGGTATACTACCTTTTACTTCACTTTTTCCAAACGGAAAAGTAATCCATATTGTAAGGGACCCAAGAGCAGCGCTTGCTTCATTTAAATATTTCACGATACATCCTGCTCCGATGTTCATGGATACGGTTTTTGCGGCATCGGCTATGTTTCATTACATCAATCAGGATAAGGTCATGAATCATCCAAATGTGAAAATCATTCAATATGAATCGTTAGTTCTTAATCCTGAACAGGAAGTTAAATCACTTTGTGATTTTTTAGAGATTGATTTTGAACAGCAAATGATTGAATCAGGAAAATCGGATTCAATAAGAAAGCCATATGAAGCAAACAGCTCCTTCAAAAAAAAGGTGGATGGCATAGATTCTTCTGGGTTAAATATTTGGAAAGAAAAGCTTACAAATTCTGAGATCCAGCTGACTGAGGAAATGTTAAAATTACCTATGCTTAAATTTGGGTACGACCAATTGAAGTTGGAGTTAAATGAGAATGACGAAAAGGAATTGGAAGCTTTAAAAAGCCATGAATTTATTGCGAAAAGATTGAAGTATATAGCTGCTAACGGGTATGGTGAACAGGCTTTTCCAAATACCCCAGAAGCGTATGATTTGTAATTAAACAGCTTATTCAAGGAAATGGGAATCAAGAAAATCTGTTTATCTATTCAGAAAGTCGAGGCGGGTAAGGACGTGAATCGCTTTACCTACAAAGGGATGGTGTTATGGCCTCTCGTTCGTTATCATCTTCTAAGGCAATGGACAGAGCAAGAAGCGTATAATGAAAAACATCAGGATGATTTTGGAGTAATTGTTAAAGGCGTTAAGAGATCGTTTTGGAAATTCAAAAGGAAGAGATTCCTGTCAAAAATGAGAGCCCAAGCGGATGGTGTAGAGCAAGTTGAAGTTGCATTCTTTACATATGAAGGTAAGCACACGGACGAATTTGAAGGAAAGGCTTATGACAAAAACATCGATCCATTTTATGAAAAGCTAGTGGGGCGAGGAAACAAAGTAGCTAAATTTCAATTGGGATTTGTACCAGAGAAAAAGCAAAAAATGCACCCATCTCTGAATTTTAATATAGACGCTCTAAAAATATTTATGTTTCTGGATTACTCAATTCAGAAGCAAATGTTCGAAACTGAAATTGCGTCCATAGTTGATAAAATTAATAAGGAAACCGGATTTAAATTAAATCTTAAATCCTTTCAGAGGGAGGTGTACGAAATTTTTGCATATCGTGAATTTTTCCTTCCTATACTACAAAAGTTAAATCCTAAAGTGATATTCATGGCTAATTACTATAGCCCATACAATTTCGCCCTTACATCCGCTTGTAAAAGTTTAAATATTGAAACTGTAGACATTCAACATGGAAAACAAGGAGAATATCATCCTATGAATTCTCACTGGACTAAGGTTCCGTCTGCAGGTTATGAATTGCTGCCTTCATATTTTTGGAATTGGGGAGAAGAATCGGTAAACAATATTAAAGGCTGGATGCCTCAAAATTCGGGTCATCGATTTGTTGCTGGTGGTAACTTGTGGCTAGCAGCATTTAAAAATGACCAGAGTCGGTTTGTTCCAGAAAGTGCATTTGAATTCAAGAAAGAAATTGAGAAGTATGAGCGTGTAGTTCTATTTACTCTTCAACCAATCGGGGAAAAAGTCCTACCCGATTTTGTGAAGAAAAGCATTGAACAATGTCCTGAAAGTTGGTTGTGGTTGGTTCGAGTTCACCCGTATATGGGAGACCATATGGATAAAACAATTTCATTTTTCAAAAACTCGCCTAACGTAGAGTTGGCTCATAGCACAGATCTACCATTATATTTTTTACTAGACTTAGTAGATCATCATGTCACATGTTGGTCTTCTGTTTATATTGAGGCGCTTCATTTCGAGGTTCCAACGACTATTGTTTCCAAGATAGGAGAAGACCTTTATCAAAGTAAAATTAATGCTGGTAAGTTGTTTAAAGCTCGCTCGGCAAGCGAATTAATGTCGAACATTGAAAATGTGAGAAAGATTGTTGGCGATAACTATATCTTAACAAATGAACACTATATTGAAAGCGCTTTTAATAAAATATTAAATCAAGAATAACTGTGTGCGGAATTGCCGGAATACTAAACTTAAATAGCTCAATTGTAACGATTGCAGATCTGAAAAAGATGACCGATGTAATTGTTCATCGGGGGCCTGATGGCGAAGGTCATTGGGTAGGGGAGAATAAAAATATTGGTTTTGGCCATAGGCGACTGTCTATTATTGACTTATCGGAAGCAAGTAGACAACCTTTTCATTATGCTAACAAGCGTTATACTATAACTTTTAATGGAGAGATTTATAATTACCTCGAGCTAAGACAAGAACTCCAGGCCAAAGGCTATTCGTTCAGAACAACTGGGGATACGGAAATATTGATGGCTCTTTACAATGAGCATCGAGAGGACATGCTACCAATGCTTGACGGCATGTTCGCTCTCGCAATATGGGATGAGGATAGACAAGAGTTATTTTGTGCTAGAGATCGATTCGGTGAGAAACCATTTCATTATTTTAAAAGTGATGAGAAATTCGTGTTCGGTTCCGAAATGAAGGAACTTTGGGCTTATGGAATCAGCAAAATAGTTAATCATGATAAATTAAATGAGTTTGTAAATACTGGTGCTCCTAGAGCAAGGGATAAGCAAACAGAAACTTGTTATGACAATATTCAAATTCTTGATGCTGCAACTTCCCTAACTGTTCGAGATGGGAAGTTTATTTTCAAAAAGTATTGGTCTTTAGATCATGTTCAAATCAACAACGATATTTCTTTAAATGAGGCTAGCAAGAAATTTTATGAATTACTTAGAAAGTCTGTTGAATTAAGACTTAGGTCTGACGTTACGGTTGGTTCAAGTCTGTCGGGAGGATTAGATTCTTCGGCAATAGTAATGTTAGTTGATCAACTTAAATCTGAGGAGCAAGGGCAGAAAACTTTTTCAGCACGGTTTAAAGGCTTTAAAAAGGACGAAGGGAAATACATTGAAGAAGTAGTGAAAAAATGTAAAAACATTGAAGCTTTCAATACTTGGCCAGCTGAAAACAGCATTGAAGATATTATTGAAAAGGCAACTTGGCATCAGGAGGAACCTTTTGGCTCCAGTAGTATACTTGCTCAATGGTCTGTTATGAAATTAGCAAGAGAAAACAACGTTACCGTACTTTTGGATGGGCAGGGTGCAGATGAATACTTAGCTGGGTATCTTCCTGAGTACAAGACCTATATCTACCAGCTATTTTATCAAGACAAGAAACGATATAAGAAAGAATTTGTTGCGTTTAAGGAAAAACATGGGGCTGTTTACCCAATTGAACCATATGAAAATTTGGAAAGTTCTAGAATGAAATTAGGGCGTTGGAAAGCTAATCTAACTGGAAAAAATATTCCGCATGATACGTTATTTAATGAACTTAAAAATTACACTACAAAGTTCGGCTTGAAAGAGTTGTTACGCTATGCCGATAGAAACTCAATGGCACATTCGGTTGAGGTAAGATTGCCTTTTTTAAGTCATCATTTAGTTGAGTTTGTGTTTTCATTGCCAGATCATTTCAAAGTCAAAGAAGGATGGACGAAACTTATTTTACGAAAATCGATGGAAGACCTGCTACCTCAATCTATTACTTGGAGGGTTGATAAAATCGGATATGAACCACCACAGAAAAGCTGGATGGAGAATGATAAGATTAAAGAAATTATTAGCGAGCAACGGTCTAAATTTAACATCGAAAATGAAGTGAATGAGTCATATGTGAAAAGCACCGATTGGAGACTGTTGATGTCACATTACATTCAGAATTAGGTATATATAATGTCGGAATCAACTTTAAAATCGAACGTAGCACTTTTAATGATCGATATTCCCGACCTTCAAGGAGGCGGTGGAGCCGAACGATTTTTCGCAGATTTTTTTAGCAAGTATAACAATCAGGAAGAACCTAAACGTAAACTTTTTTTAATAACAAACGGCATTGAGAATCTTCAGAAAGTTGGAAAACTAGGCGACAATCAAGATAGGGTCTTCTACATTGAATTACGTAGAAACAAATATCTAAAAAGATATACGGAGAAGATTGGGTTTATTCGAGGTTTTGCTAATAGGTGGAGGGACAATTTACCATATAGAGCAATACAACAGTTTGTTGAGGGAAATAACATTGGAATAATTCATGTCCCGCTCTACGAGAAAAAAGACTATCAGTTAATTCGTCTTCTAGATCGCACTAATAAGGCTAAAAGAGCAAAGCTAGTCATCAACATTGTAGACTGCAGAATCCCTTACAACTACTTTAAAACTGAACCAGAATTTAATTACTCTAGCCAACATAATTATAAAGACCTCTTTACAAATGTTAAAATTGATGGCATATACAGCTGGTACAGACTGTTCGAGGAATTTGCTTCGAAGTCAAAAGTTATTAAGTCAAATCCCCAAATAACAGTTATAAAATCAAGGTATGCTGGTTGTACTGTCAATGAAGAGTTTGACAATAAAAAAGACACAATTGTATATGCAGCAAGAATGGATCAACAAAAAAATCCATTGTTTTTTTTAGAATCGGTAAAAATATTAGTGCACGACCTATTGAACGGTCAGACCAAATGGAGATTTGACATGTATGGAAATGGTTTGTTAAAAATCAAAGTAGCGGAAATGATCAAAGAATACGGGTTGAGCGATTTCGTTACGCTCGGATTCCATGGAAAAATGACCGAGATTTTTAGGGATTCTAAATGTTTTGTGTCGACACAAGATTTTGAAAATTTCCCGTCTCTGGCAATGGCTGAAGCTATGGCAAATGCCAACGCTATTATCGCGAGGAACGTTGGTCAAACTGATTATTTTGTGAAAGATGGAACGAATGGATATCTCTTAAAAGAAGATTCCCCTGCAGGACTAGCTCAAATGATGTTCAACTACATTACCAAACCGGAAGTTCATCAGTCGTTTGCGGACGAAAGTGTAAAATTAATTCGAGATGTCCATACTTCGACTAATTTTATTAAGCAAACGGATGATTTTTGGAACAGTCTTCTTTTAAATAATTGATTTGGAAAAACCTTTAATTTCAGTTGTTATACCAGCTTACAATGCTGAGAAGTACATTAAGGAAGCGATTAACTCGATTCTAAATCAAAGCTATTCTAACGTTGAGATATGGGTGGCTGATGATGCATCAAGCGATCAAACTAAATCTGTAGTAGATAAATTAGCAAGTAACAATGATCGTGTTCACACCGATCATAATGAAGTGAATTTAGGGTATCTTAAAACTTGCAATAAATTAAAAGCAAGGTGTCAAGGACAATACATTACGTTCCAAGACTCTGACGATTATTCGGACTCAAATCGGCTTCAAATTTTATTTAATTTTTTAATTGACAATCCTCACATCGGAATGGTGGGGTCGAATTTCACCAAAATTCGGGAAAATGGAGAAAAAGTATTTGATTCTAATCATGCTAACAACCATGAAGGAATAATAGGAGCTATGCCTGCACATTTTAATTTTTGTGGTGCTACTTTTATGCTTAAAATTGAGGTATATAAAACAATTGGAGGCTACCATGAATATTTTGACAGAGTAGGTGCTGAGGATATGTATTGGGTTTATTTGATTTCAGAAAAGTTTAAGGTCCATATTCTTCCTGATCACTTATATTTCTATCGCTTCAATCCAACGTCCGTCTCTTCAACAATCCAAAATAAGAAGAAACTGTTTTCAATGGATTTAGTTCGCTTTTTAATTCAGCAGAGAATTGACACAAGAACTGATGCATTATCTAATAATCGAATTGACTTGTTAGAAAAACGGATAGAATTACTAAATGAGCCGTATGTGAAAGATCGGCTGCTTTTTAGAAAAAGAGTGGTTCAAAGATGTTTTTGGAATGGTGATTATGGAAAAGCTTATAAAGCAGCATTTGGAGTATTAATTAGAAACCCGTTTCAAAACGGAAAATTCTACAAGGATTTATATATATATTTGCCAAGATGGATAAAAGGATAACAGGAAAGACCGTTCTGATTACCGGTGGAGCAGGATTTATAGGTTCTAATTTATCGGAATACTTTCTTGAGAACAATATGGTACGATGTTTCGATGATCTGTCTACTGGATTTATCCGGAATATAGAACACTTGCTTGACCATCCAAATTTTCAATTCATTGAAGCCACAATTGTTGATTTTAAAAGTTGCCTTGACGCTTGTATTGATGTGGACTTTGTTTTTCACCAAGCTGCGTTAGGGTCCGTTCCAAGATCAATTGCAGAACCGATAAACACAAATTCGAGTAATATTACTGGTTTTCTAAATATGTTAGAAGCATCTAAACAATGCGGAGTAAAACGTTTTATGTATGCGGCAAGCTCCTCAACTTATGGTGATTCTACTGAGATGCCTAAAATTGAAGAAAATATTGGTCGTCCATTGTCTCCATACGCAGTTACCAAATACGTAAATGAACTGTACGCTAACGTATATTCGGATCTATACGGGATTGAAACTGTTGGGTTGAGGTATTTTAACGTGTTCGGTAAAAGACAAGATCCAGAAGGCGCATATGCAGCGGTGATCCCAAAGTTTGTTGACATGTTACTTAAAAATGAATCTCCAGTTGTAAATGGAGATGGAGAACAGACAAGAGACTTCACCCATATTGATAATGTAATTCAAGCAAATGAATTGAGCGCTATAGCAACAGATCCAGAAGCTTTGAATACGGTCTACAATGTTGCATGTGGTGAATCCATTTCTCTAAATGCTTTGCTGAGCCAGTTGAAAGATTCACTTGAAATTCATAATCAAAATGTTCGTAACGTGAAAATAATTCATGGACCAGAACGAGTAGGTGACATTCGGGACTCTTTAGCGTCTATTGAAAAAGCTAAAAAATTACTTGGGTACCAACCTCAAACACTTTTGACGGAAGGACTAGCCAAAGCGGTACCGTATTACGTTGACGAAATAAAAGTGAAATAGATGTGTGGGATTGCAGGGGTTATATCAATTAATTCCCAAGTTCCAACCAATGCGGATTTAGAGAGCCAATCAGCCTGTTTTGCTGCGCGAGGTCCAGATAACTTTGGAGTTCAGTCAATTCAAAACGTAAGTCTATGTCATAGAAGATTAAGTATAATTGATCTTGACCCTAGAAGCCATCAACCAATGTCCTTAGGAGGTGTCGTGATAACTTTTAATGGAGAAATTTATAATTTCCTGGAATTAAAAAAGGAGTTAGTCAACTCAGGAGCGGAGTTTCGAACAAATTCGGACACTGAAGTAATTTTGGCTGCATATAAATTTTGGGGAATTGAAAAAACATTATCTCGGTTAAGGGGGATGTTTGCTTTTGCAATTTTTGACGAAAAGAAACAGCAAGTTTTTTTAGCTAGGGACATTCATGGTCAGAAGCCACTTTACTATTCTAAAAACAGCGGAGAGTTTAGTTTCTCATCTGACATTAGGTTTATCAGCCAGCGTGAAAATAATTTAGTAATCGATAAGAAATCTTTGGATTTTTATTTTCAGGAAATTTCAATGCCTCAGCCTAGAACCATCTGGGAAGGAGTTCATCAATTAAAACCCGCTCATTGGCTGGTCGTTAACGTGAAAACTGGAGACTATGAACAAAGTAGATATCACAGTTTTACCTTTAAGGAACAAGAAATGTCATGGTCAGATGCTGTAAATGAAACAGAGAAAAGACTGACTGAAGGTATTTTAAGACGTACTGTTGCAGATGTTCCTATTGCCTGTTTCTTAAGTGGCGGGGTTGACTCAGGGCTTGTAGTTAGTATGTTGGCTTCAAATTCTAGCGAAAAAGTGAATACGTTTTCAGTAGGGTTTAAGGAAGATGATTTTAATGAACTTCCACATGCGAAAAAATTAGCTCAACGATATGACACTAATCATACAGAGCTGCTTATTGAGCCAAATATTCAAGACGAAATAAGCACAATTTTAGGTGACCTAGGGGAACCTTTTGGAGATAGTTCCTTAATTCCTTCTTTTCTAGTTACTAGATCGATGGCTGAACACTATAAAGTGGCATTATCTGGAGATGGAGGTGACGAGCTTTATGGATATCCTTCATATGCTGAATTTCATGGAACGGAAGAGTTTCTGATGAGAAAAGGGTCTAAATTCTCGAAAAAATTAAAGATTCAAAGCAGTAAACTTACTTCGAGAGTAGGTTTGGGAGAGAATAAAGGCAGATATCAAATGTACTTAGATCGGCCCCCTGGAGGAGAGATTCAAAATCGAGAAATGGTTTATTCCTGGGCAGAGATTAATAAATTGTTCAACTGGGAAAGCAACGGATATACCAAAGAGTATCTCAATGCTACCTGGGAAAATTCCGATGCGACTTCATTATCGAATAAGTTAATATCAGGCTCCCTAGAGACTAGACTATTAAATGATTATTTGGTTAAAGTAGACAGATCTTCAATGATGAATTCCTTGGAAATTCGTTCACCGTTTTTGGATGCTGATTTAGGTGAGTTTGCATTTCAGATTCCCAACAGGTTAAAATTTAGAAATGGAAACCCAAAGGCTATATTAAAAGAGTTGGCTAAGAAATATGTGGACCCAGATATTGAATCTCGTAAAAAATCTGGTTTTGGAATTCCAATTAATCATTGGCTTAAAGATGAACTCAAGCCGTTATTATTAGATACTTTATCAGAGTCCAACCTTAACAAGCATGGATTGTTCAACCAACTAATAGTAGATGAAACTATTAAACAGCATTTAGACGGTACTAAAGACAATAGACATAAATTATGGTGTCTTCTTTCTTTTCAAATCTGGTACGATAAACATGGCAGCTAAGAAAAGACTAATAATGATATCTCAACGGTTTCCTTACGGTGCAGGAGAAGTGTATTTGGAGCGCGAATTGAAATATTTTTCGGAAAGTTTCGATTCTATCTTATTGTATCCGCTCCAAAAAGCAGAAGGAGTTCGAACTGTCCCTGCGAATGTTAAGGTTCATGATTTGTTGTCTAATCGTACTCATAAAGTCAATAAAATTGTAGCACTTAAGAAATGGAAATCTGCTAATCGTATTATTAAGGAAGAACTTGAGTATGCTGGTCAAGGTTCAGAATATTTGAGCGATCATAAGAAGGACTTTCTGGCTCAGCTTTTCATGAATTACGAACTTGCGGACTTATTTTACGACTCATTTTCCAAGAATGCTGAGACCTTTGAAACATCATTCTATTCTGTTTGGTTAGATGAGGGTGCCGTGATGATGGCAATGCTTAAAAGGACAGGTAAGATCTCGTCTTTTGTTATTCGGCTTCATGGATACGATTTATATGATGATCGTAGAGAAGGTAGATATATGCCTTTTAGATATTTTTGTTTTAAAGAAGCTAGTAGGGTATTTGTGGTTTCGGAAAAGGGTGCCGAGTATACAAGGTCATTAGGAGTTTTTCCTGAAAAGATTCAGAGTAACTACTCAGGATTAGATGATAATGGAGTAAACCATTCAAAAAAGGATGATGTATTTACCATAGTTTCTTGTTCTAATTTAATTCCGTTGAAACGTGTTCATTTATTGGCTCAAATTATTGGTAAACTAACAGACGAAGTAAAGTGGATTCATTTTGGAGATGGAGAAGAAAGAGAATTTATAGAATCTATAATTAATAAATTTCCAGATAATATTACTGCCCAGCTTTCGGGAAGAACTGAATTCAATGAACTGATGTCATTTTACAGTTCAAAACCAATACATCTATTTATTCATCTTTCAGAAAGCGAAGGTTTGCCTATGGCAGTGGTAGAGGCTATGAGTTTTGGAATTCCGGTTATAGCTACAGATGTTGGGGGAGTTAGCGAAATTGTTACAGAGAAAGAAGGATTTTTAATTAATTTAGATGTGGAAGTTGATGATGTTTGTGAGAAAATAAAAATGCTAATGGATGATGAGAAACGTAGACTTGGACTGGCTCAGGGCGCTAGGAAAAAATACCTAATACGGTTCAGCGCAGAAAAGAATTATGCACAGTTCGTTAATGATGTTAAGTCTTATTAATTAATCTATCACCGTTTTATGAATATTTTAATTTTATCCTATTACTTCCCGCCTGATGGAGACATCGGAGGTAGAAGATGGGCTAAGTTTGCAAAGAATTTGACCTTGAACGGGAATAAAGTAACCGTATTAACTAAAAAGCCTTTAAATATTAATAGCGATAAATGGAAAGCCGACACTAGTTCTTATTCAGCTAGAATTAAATATTTTGAAGATAATTACCCGCAAGTATTAAATAAGTCGAACCTAAGCTTTACCGATAAAATAAAATATAAAATAGCTTTAAATAAAGTGAGCAAATATTTAGGGAATTTCTATGACCCTACTTGTACGTTTGACTCTAAATTAACTCTTCATGTTGAGGCTATCATTCAAGATGAGTCTATTGATGCTGTTATCGTTAGCGGATATCCTTTTCATTGGCAAGAAATTATTTCAGGTATTATTACTAAGTTCCCTGAAGTAGCTTTTGTTGCTGATTTCAGGGATTTATGGTTGAATAATAAAATTGGATATGGTTACTCTAGTTTAACAACTGATCGTTATCAATATGAGGCATTGTCACAAAAAAATGTGATAGAGAAATTTGACTTAATTTTTTCTGTTTCTGAGCAGATGAATGATTATTTCGAAACTCAGATCGATGATGTTGATCCTGGCAAATTTCATGAGGTGACTAATGGTTTTGATGCTGATGATATCATTAAAACTGACCTCGTTGATGAATTGAATGATAACGTAGTTCGGTTTGTTTTTGCAGGGAATTTGTACAATGGTCTAGATTATATTCTGCCAGAGTTTGTCTCAGCCATAGAAAAGATTAGTCAGTTGAAAAAAGGGCAGTTTGAATTCAGGTTTTATGGATCGGCTCCTTCTTATTTTATAGAATCCATTAAGGAAATAGATGAGATTAAGTTCTTTGGAACAGTTTCTTTGGACCATGTTCATAAAGAAATAAGAAATGGAGATTATGCGATGCTATTTCTAACGAAAGACGTTTTATTTTCTAAAAGCACAAAGTTTTACGAATATGTTAGTCATGAAAAGCCAATCGTTGTTTTTTCTGATCCGGGAGAAACAGGGGCTTATGTCGAGGATGAAGGAATAGGTTTCCATTGTGAAACAGGAACTGTTTTTGAAACACTAAGCGCAAAATTAGATAATAGGGATATTGAAACATATTATAGTAATTTTAATAGTTCCCAATTTGATATTGCTAATATTACGCGTCAAATTGAATCCATATTAGATTTGAAAATTACTGAGAAACGAAATTAATGTTGTTGTAAGTCATTTATTTTGTGAGTAGAGACAATAGTAATTTTATTAGCAAGGGCAATATAAATGGCAAACCTTTAAGTAATAAAAGTTGATTGATTTATGTGTGGAATAGCAGGCGCGATTGCATTGAATACAAGTAGTAATATTAAAGAGGCTATTATTGTCGAAATGTGCGATTCTATTAAGCACAGAGGACCGGATGGCGAAGGTTATGCTCAATCTGCCCATTTTAATTCGTTGAATAAGGAATTTCAGCAAAATTTCAAACATGAGAGAGCTTTTCAATTAGGTCATAGACGTTTGTCCATAATTGATTTATCAACAAGTGCCGGTCAACCGATGATAGACCAAAGTGGGAAGTATATTTTGGTCTTCAATGGTGAAATCTATAATCACCAGAAACTAAGAAAGGATCTTGAAAAGGAAGGCGTTAAGTTTAAAACCAGTCATTCAGATACAGAAGTACTATTGAATGGCTTAATTCATGAAGGAAAATCATTTCTACAGAAGTTAAATGGAATGTTTTCATTCTGTTTTATGGATTTGGAAAATGACTACACTTTG
>JBLIOB010000064.1:0-17820 GCA_047639575.1 Parvicellaceae bacterium | reverse complement strand
AACGAGAAGCTTCTTAGCTGTTTTTTCTTCGAATAATAGCAATGCATCTAATAGTGCATTTTCAAAAGCCAATCCACCATTTGTGTAAGTAGTATTGTAACCACGGTTATTGCCCATAAGAGCTAATTGACCGGCAACTGCATTCGGTGTGCTCTGAACGAAGTTAGTAGGTGTTAAAACGTCTTCATCGTATTTAACCACCTGGTTCAAAAACTTAATACAATCTTCAAGGCCTCCATTTGCTGTGCCTATTATTATACCATCAATATCTTCATGGTTTTTGACCAAACCCAAACCAGCACCAACACCCATTCGAACTGCTTTTCCCATTCTACGTAAAAGCGCTTTGGGGATAAAATCTAAATAGTTGGGCTCAATCGCGTTAAATACAATTGCATTGTGATCGATCTTTTCTCCCTGCAACAATTCGTTATTGAAAGTCTTTTGTGCTGATATTGCTCTAAGGTCAGTGATGTACATAGCTAGGCTTTAGAAAAGATTAATGATGTGCAATTCCCTCCAAAACCAAAAGAGTTGGACATAACAGTATTCATGCCTTCAATCTTCTCAAGCTTGTTTATTGGTCCATTGTTGTAATCTAAAATCGGATCTACACAATTCAAGCTGGGATAAATTTCACTATTAAGAAGGGATAGAATGCTATAAATGGATTCTATTACTCCGGAAGCGGCCAATGTATGACCTGTATATGATTTTGTTGAATTGAATGGAGGAATTGGATTGAATGTCTCATTAAATGCAAACATTTCTGTTGTGTCATTATTTGTAGTTCCCGTTCCATGTGCATTTATGTAATCTATAGAAATTGGAGAAATTCCAGAAGACTCTAAGGCTCTTTGCATTGCCAAAAGAGGTCCAAAAGCTTCATCTGAAGTTGCGGATGGGTGGTGTGCGTCATTTGCATTTCCATAGCCCAACACTTCCGCTAGCTTATCTTTGCCGTTACACGCACTCTCTCCTTCAAGAACAAGGTATCCAGCGCCTTCACCCAATGTTAAACCATCGCGGTTTATATCAAATGGTTTACAAGGATTGTCTGAAAGAATCATCAAGGCATTAAATCCATTAACGGTGTACTTTGCCAATGAGTCAGCTCCTCCCACGATTACACGCTGACAGCGACCTGCTTTAATCAATCTAGAGCCAAGCATTATCGCGTTTGCGGAAGAAGAACAAGCGGTATTGATTGTTGAGGTGAACCCTCGAATTCCGTATTTCTTAATAATTCGAAGTGTATGTTCACTTCCGCCATATGATTCAACGAATTCTGACGGCTTACCTTTTAAATTGGCATCCGCATACAGTTCCTCCGTGTTGGACATTCCGCCAACTGTACTTGATGAAATAAAACCGGTTTTAGTGGATTTTAGATCTTCTTCACTAAGCCCAGCATTATCTATGGCTTCTTGTATAGCAGTATATGCTAAAAGAGTCGTTCGACTTAGTCCCGATTCATTTTGAGCACTGACTAATTCTTTCAACTCAGTATTGCTCATTTTAACTTCACCGAAGTTGAGATTTGCGGTATATTTTGAATTGAAATGACGGGCCCGACCAATTCCGGATTTAGCTCGTTTAAGCTGATCCAGATTCGATTCCATATCATTTCCAATGGCAGATATTATCCCAAAACCTGTTACGAATACTTTCTCCATTGAAAAGGTGAAATTATTTATTGTTGTCAATAATGTAATCTACAATTGTATTAACATCAACCAAGATTTTACGCCCTTCAGTTGGGTTCATAATTTTGATGCCATACTCTCTATCTAAAAGAACGATCATTTCTATAGAATCAATTGAATCCAATCCTAAATCAGATCCAAATAATGGTTCGTCATCTTTGATGTCTTCTGGCTCAGTTTCCAGGAGATTAAGGTATGCTATGATGTGCTTCTTAAGTTCAAGTGTTAATTCCTCTTTGCTTTGGCTCATTTCAGATGTAATTTTGAATTTTAAGTTTAGTGAGGGCAAAAGTACTTTTTCATACCTTTAAATACAAGTAGATTTTATCATTACTTGGCCTTAATTGCCAGAATAGGTATAATGCTTCTTTTTTCTTTGAATTTTATTGAGACTAAAAAAACGAAGTACAACGTGTAAGTCTTTCATAAATATGAGGGTATTGCTGCATTCCCTGCTTAATAAGTACGCGTAGCTACTCAAAGGTTAAGGAGCACCTAGCTTCAGATCATCTATTTAGGACTGAAAATATTCCATAGGAGTTCATTAAGTGGATAGCAACTATTCATCAAGATTTTGAGCGATACATAAGCAGAGTTACTGAAAAGAAAAAGCACTCTCAACAAGCGGATAACATCAAATTTAATTGGTGATATTTATTTAGAATGAACACTAATTATTTCTGATTAATGACTTAATTATTTAAGTTTGATAGATAGGATAGAATTATGAAAAACCATTATGATGTTTGCATTTTAGGTGGAGGCTTAGCAGGATTAACGCTTTCATTACAATTAAAAAAAGCGAATCCGGAGATTTCTATTCTTACCCTGGAAATGAGAAAAGACGATGCTCCAGATTCAGCTCATAAAGTAGGGGAGTCCACTGTTGAACTTGGAACTCACTACATTAGAGAGGTACTGGATCTGAAAGATTACATGGATGAGCATCAATTGCCTAAACATGGATTGAGATTCTTTTTCACACCACAACATAAAGATGATATTTCCAAAAGAGTTGAATTAGGACCAAGAGAAAGTCTTCCTATCCCTTCTCATCAAATTGACAGAGGAACTTTTGAAAACGAATTGGTTGTTCGTTCAAAGCAGTTGGGAGCAAATGTACTCCTTGGGGCAAAGGTGACATCAGTTGACCTTAACGATGGAAAGCATTCCGTTACTTATACACACAACGATAAAAAGCAAGAAATAACTTCTAACTGGGTAGTAGACGCTACTGGAAGATCTAGTTTTCTAAAACGAAAGCTTGGCTTAAAGAAAGAATTGGATCATCAGATAAACGCTGCATGGTTTCGAGTTAAGGGAGAAATCGACATAGATGAGTGGTCTGATAATGAAACATGGAGTAGCTACTTGAAGCCAGGGTTAAGGAGACTTGGTACCGTTCATTTTCTGGATAAAGGGTATTGGGTATGGTTGATTCCATTGGCAACAGGAAACACAAGTGTAGGAATTGTTGCGGATCCGGAAACTCATCCGTTTGACACATTTAATCAGTTGGATAAGGCAATGGATTGGCTTCAAATTAACGAGCCACTTTGTCACCAGTACCTCAGTGAAAAGAAAGAAGATGTAATTGATTTTAGAGTGTTAAAACATTTTGCGCATCATTCCGAAAAACTATTTTCCACGGATAAGTGGGCAATAACTGGTGATTCTGGATTGTTTTTAGATCCGTTCTATTCGCCAGGGACTGATTTTATTGCAATAAGTAACACGTTTATTGCTGATTTAATTGTCCGTGATTTAACCGAGGAGAATATTCTTATTAGAACCTCGGTTTATGAGAAAACATTTCTTGCTCTGTTCGACAATTGGGTACCTGTGTACAAGGACAAGTATCCGCTGTGGGGCTTAACCCAAACGATGGTGGTAAAGATATTTTGGGATTGGGCTACGTATTGGTCTGTACCAACTTTGCTTTTCACAAACAATGGATTAACCAATGTGATTGTGTTGAGAGACTTGTTTTCGAAGAAAGAAGGGGCAGGCCAGAAGTTCGGATTGCTAAATGCTCAAATGCAACAAGTCTTTATAGATTGGTCTAAGCACGATACAGAAACTTTTTCGGATTCGTATATTGACCCATTTGATCTGAATTTTCTAAAGGAATTCCACAAAGGGATAGATAAGGTTCTTAGATCACGCGATTTAATAAAGAAAGTCCAAGACAATGTAGAAATTCTTGAACATTTAGCTTCAGAGATTTTTAGGGTGATGAGTAAAAAAATATATGGAACGTCTATGGATTTAAAAGTCAACCCATATAAAATGTCTTTAAAGGAGAAGCCCGAAGATGGAGAAGGTGGAAATGATATTGACGATGATATCAGGAAAGATGTAGCTAGAATGTGGTATTACAATTAAGCAGTTTCAATTCCAGCCTATTCTTCTTTGCTTAGGCTATTTTCAAACGTAATTTTGAAGTTTCAGTTTTATGAATATCAGCATTTGACACGCTATAATAAATATTATTAGGAACAAAAGTGCCGGGGTTAGCAAATGCCAATCGCCTCCTTTTAAAAATAGTGTGTAAAAACCTTCCAGGCACCAGTGCAGAGGTGAAATATTTCCAATTGTTTGCAAATATGAAGGCATAACAAAAGTTGGAACCCAAATCCCTCCAATTGAGGCTAAAATAACAACGGTAATGGCTCCAAAACCATTGGCTTGTTCTTGTGTTTTGGCATAAGTTCCGACTAACATAGCAAAGCTAATAGCGGTTAAGGCAGATAATACCGATATAGTAAGAAGGCCTAGAAAGTTAGGTGGTATAATCAAAGCAGGTAGTCCAATCAACGGAAAAACATACATACCTAGAAGAAATATAATAGCTAATTGAGACAACGCTACAACTAAGTAGATGAACATTTTACCTATTAGCACCAAAGAAAAACTCGCTGGAATTGTTTGAAGACGAACGAAGCTAGCGCTTAAACGCTCCTTTACAATGTTACCTCCCAAGGAGATGACCATAAAAAACATTGCGAAAATTGACCATGCTGGAACATTGTGTTGCGTTGAATTTGGAGTTAATTCTGCTGCCGAGGTGTTTGCCGAGATTTGTTCGATCCCAGTTTTGTTCTTCATGAACTGATCCTCAATACCTGCAGGGATTTCATCGTATCCCATTGCTGTGTACAGACTCTGGATCATTAGCTTATTGTCCAATGCATTCATATATGAGCCGATTCCATTAACAATTGAAGCACGAAAGCTTTCTTGTAATACAGGGTCATAGAATAAAGTCAATGGCTTAGTTTCAACTTCTTTAATTCCAGAAGAATCTTCCAAAACCCCAAACTCTAGTAACATGGTTGTGCTAATGTTATTCGCTTTAGCTTTTAAACTTTCAGTAAAATTCTCAGGGAGTTCAATGGCTAAGAGTTGATCTCCATTCAAGAGTGTCTTTTGAATTTCTGAGACTGAAAGTTGATTCTGTTGATCAATGTTTAATGTTCCAGATTGTTTAAGTAATGAAATCAAACTGTCACCTAGTTCACCTTTGTCTTTGTTGACAATAAGAACTTCAATATTATTTTCGTTTACAATTTTGAATGTACTGTCTTGAACAATTGTAATTATAAACACCAACAAAATGGGCATTAAGTACATTAGAATAAGTCCCACTTTATCATTGACAAGTACAAGGAATTCCTTTTTTATGCTAGCGAATAATTTCCTCATCAATCGCGATATTCCATTCCGGTTAATTGCAAGAACAAGGATTCTAAACTTGTTTCGGAATGCTCTTTCAATAAGTTATCTAAGGTGTTGTCCGCAATGATTTTTCCTTTATCCAACAAAACGATTCTGCTACAAAACACTTGCCCTTCATGCATGTGGTGAGAGGTGTAAATAATCGTTGTCCCTTTTTGATTCAATTCTTCCAAATAGGCCATGATTGCATTTTTACTCTGCACATCAACTCCAACAGTAGGCTCATCCAAAAAGAGAATTTCTGGATTGTTAATGATTCCAATCGCAAGATTTAATCTTCGCTTCATGCCACCAGAGAACTTACCGACTTTCTTGTTCGTAACATGAGTCAATCCTAAAACATCCAATAGATGCTTAATTCGATCTTTTAATTCATTTTTAGGAATATCGTAGAGCGCACCAAAGTACATTAGGTTTTGATACGGGCTCAATTCTTGATAAAACGAAAAATCTTGAGGCACATATCCAATTTTGTAGAGGACCGATTTTAAATCAATCGATTCTCCATCTTTTAAATAGTTAACTTTTCCAGTAGACTGTTTTATAATTCCGCACAAAATGGAAATCAAAGTTGTCTTTCCAGCACCGTTGGGTCCAAAAACCCCTAATTTATCTGCCGAGCTGATTTCAAATGATATTTTATCAAGACTGTATTCCGAAGATTTAGGATAAACCTTTGATACATCTGCTATCTTGATAACGGCACTCATTTACTACAGTTTTATTTTTGAAAGCTCTTTAAAGGCTTGTTTTTCCAAAGCGGCAATTTCGTTCAGAATGTCAGCACTATCATCAAAGTCTTTCTGAGTAGTTAATCTTCCTTTGTAGATTCCAGCCATTTGTAAAGCGCTGTCTCGCCAAAGATCTCCTGACTTTGTAAATTGTTCCGAAATACTGAGCAATTTATCATTTTCAAGGTAGGCGCATGCTTCTTCTAAAAACGCAGCGTACAAGAATCTAAATCCACCGCCACCAGTTCCAATTTCCTCTTGCATTCTAACAACTTGACCTAAGAACAAACCAGCCTTACGTTCTCCAACTTGCCCACGCCATTTTCTGATTTTATTTGCTGTATAATTTATTCCGCTCACTCCTGCTAGACGACCAGGAATGTGCAGCATGTCTCTGGTAGTATGCTTAATTCCTTTAATGATTCCTGTTCGAATCATGTCATCAGTAATCACTCCCGCATTTTTTGGGTGATAAAGGTGGCCTTTTGGAGCCATTACTCCCTGAGCGAAACGCACTTTTTCAAGCTCTTCACGAGTTAGGGTAGTAGTAGTTTCCATAACTGGATCACTTATTAAGTAATTGTCTCCCTCCCGTCCGTACACGATAATGTTGTGCGCGTTAAAATGGAATCTATATTCTTTTGGAAAGTACTTTAAGTGGAATACGCCAACTTGAGAACCCACTCGGATTCCTTGATCTAACAATTCATCAAGGTGTTTTTGAGCTGTTTCCTTTGAACTAAACTTTTTACGGCCAATCTTAATGTCTAATACTTTACATGTTCTGTTAAAGATTGAACCTGGCATAGTTCTAAACGAAATAGCTGGACCACCGTTTACCTTAATGAACGGAAGGTGAATATAGAAAACACCTGAGCCTATACCGAATGCAAGTGGTTCCGTAAGGAAGTCCAAGCCTTGCTCTTTCAGTAGATTCACTGTCACACCATTTTCACAATGGGCAGTTTGAATGTGTTTAAAATCTTTCACTATACGTTAAAGTTCTTTAGATCTTCGAGAGAAACCTCGAATGTGTCAGCATAGATTTGAAGCTTAGAGTTGCTCAACTTCTTGAATGAACCTGGTTTCATGTGTCTCTTAACTTTCCATTTCGCAAAACCAGTGTATCCAGCTAATACGGTAATATCCATTAATTTCAATTCGAAAAAGTACAAGATCGGACTTGCTTCACCTTTAATTACTTTTTGCTTTGCTTCTTCGGTTCTGCGTTCAAATTCCTCCCACTGCTTATCTAAAGCTAAAGTTTTAACCTCCCATCCCTCACTTAGACCGGTTTCGTATTTTCCGTCCTTATTTTTGACATAACAAACTTCGCGGGTAAAATCGGACAACGCACCCTTGTCTTGAGGGAGTTCACTTTTCTTCATATTAACAAACAGTTAATAGACTAAACACGTACGAGAACCTTGAGCTTTCTGGTACAGTAAGTAGAATGGTATCTCCAACTTTTAATCTGCCACTGTTGAATAGTTCATCTACCATAAGGTATATAGAGCCTGCACCAACATTTCCATGCGTATCTAGGTTTGTGAACCATTTTTCCTTAGGTATGTGTAGTCCAGCTTCATCCAAGATATCAGCCATCTTACTTTCAAAGAAGTAACTTGACATATGCGGAAGGAAGAAGGTAATGTCATCAGGTCCAATTCCTCTTTCCTTTAATGATTGTTCTAATTTTTTAAAACCAAGCTTAATAATATTTTCTGCCAAAAGCTTTACATCCTGTTTGATGCTTAATATAGAGTTTTGGTTCAATTCTTCAGGTGAGTAATCCATGTAACTCTTCAATGAACCATCCTCTAACTTGTCGGAACCCATATACATGCAAGGCTCCTTTTCGTTTGCAAAGGAAACGGCATCAATCCAATCTATTCGAAGAGAAATACCTTCTACATTTTTTTCTGATTGCATCATAAATGCTCCAGCTCCATCAGACAGCATCCAGCGTAGGAAGTCTTTCTCAAACGCTAGATAAGAATTATCCTCTAAATCACGGATCTTTTTAGCTTCAATCTCAAACTGATCCGCATGTAAGATTCTTGAAAGCCTTTCCGACCCAGAACAAACGGCTTTGGTAGCCTCTTTAAGCTTCAAAGCCATGTACGCATATTTGAAGGCATGCATACCGGAACAGCACACACCAGATGGCGAAACCACTTCGATGTTGTTTGTTTCTTTAAGCCATCCGTGAACCATAACAGCATGGGATGGCATCATTTGATCTGGAGTCGATGTCCCGCAGCTCAGTAAATCAATCTCTTTTAATAAATCAGGATCATTATTTACTAATTTTCTAACGGCAAGAGATACCATTTCTGCATTTGTATGCGTGGGAACACCATCCTTATTCATTGCATAGAACCGATTCTTGATCCCATTATTTCGAAGAACGATTCTCTTAGATTTAGATGCACGTTCACCAATTAGGCCTAAGTAATCCTCCATTTCATCATTGGAAACGGGGTTGTTCGGCAGATAGCTGGCTGTTTTCGTTATGTATACTTCAGACATTTATTATTGAATAGTAGTGTGGATGTAAAAATACTTTTTTACTGTCTTAAACACAAGTGAATTCTACGATTCTCCAGTCTCAATTCCGAGAAAGGTAAAAAACTCCTTTTTTCTTCGAATTTTGTTTACAGTAAATGGACGAATCAATAACGTATAAAAGAACAGTAAAATCGGTGCAACGCCAAACAATGCAATATTCAAATAACGTCTAAAAAACGCAATCCAGAAAGATCTACTCTTCCCTTGAGCTTCTTTCTTTTTAATGATTCCAGCCCAAATTCTAAAAATTTTCTTGGCCTTCCCTTCAATGAATAAAATGCTCGTGTTAATGCGAACTGCTCCTTGCTCAACGATTGCTTTTTGAAAGCCTAAGTAATTATTAGAAGGAAGTACTTTATTTAAAATAGGTCCGTATTTGGAGATTTCTTGAATGTCTTTATCTGATACTCCAGGCTTTGGGAAAATGCCCCATTTACGGGTTTTTTCACCTGTCATCATCCAATGAACAATGCTAATTGCACTCAAGTGATTGGGCGCTCTATCAGTAAGGGCTATGTTTCCCACAACTTCACCTTCTCCTGCTTCAACTAAAGCAACCATGCTTTCTTGTGCATTTAACCACATGTTTCTTGCGCCAATTACTGTAATAACTGGCGTATTTTTTAGTCTTCGCTTAAATTCTGGATTTTTCAATAAAGCGGTTGCCGGCATTGATGGTGATAAGAACCAAGGTTGATATCCAAGAATAATCAAGTCGTATTTGTCTTCCTTAAAATTGATTGTCTCCAGTTCTATTGGTTCTTCCAAAACAGTTTCAGGCATGCCATCATAGAAATTTTTCGTGTTCCAAGGAAACGGATATACCTGTTTAGGTTGAACATGAATGCGGTCAATCTCTGCATTCTCAATTGGAGCAGTGAAATTATCTACAATGTCGTGAAGCTGTCCAGATTGAGAATAACTAATACTTAGGATTTTTTGCATTTGAGAATATTGATTATTTCAATTTGCTGGACGAAAGATTTGAGGAATTCACCGCGTAATTTTTGATAGCCTTTTTTACCGAGGAATCCATGGAAGAATATTTCTCAATCACAATTATTAAATCTTCATTAATATTGCTGTTATACTTTAATATTTTGGGTGTATGCTCCTGGATAACAAAGCGTAAAAATCTGTATTCTCCATTTTCAGGTTCTTTAGAAATGGATGATTCGAGTAGCTTCATCCCTTCTTTAAAGACCAATATTTTTCCCTTTGGGCTCTCTTCGAACTGAGATTTTTTCATGGTCAGTGCACCAATATATGCATCGCTCTGAGTTGATTCGTTTTCAGAGGAAAGGTTGTTTAATTGCTCATTGATTGTTGACAGTGAACTGGATTCAAATGCATTGTAGAACTTGGATTTGTCAGTATTGGGCGCATTAAGAATGGCTACGATTAATACAATGGTTGAGATGAATGTCATCTTATTTTATTAGTCCAGTTCGCACAAACATACAAGGATTTCACCAATATTGAAGATTAAATGAAAATTCAGTTTTTAATTTTCGTTTATGCAGCTAATGATGAAGAAAGTTAGGTACACAGTTGACCGTGAATTTCGTATATTATTCTTTTTAATGCGTGGACTGTCTGACGGCCCGGCATGACCAAAACCCCTATGTTTTTTTAGCCATTGTTGGGCTTTCGTGTTTATATTTTTATAAACGCAAAACATTTGAATTCATCTTCGTTCTTTTGGTCATGCCGAGTCATATCACATAGTGTTTCCTCTTTTGGATTATCATTATTTCTACAAATCAGACACAGAGAAGGTTTTTTAATCAATTCGGAGTTTATCTCATATCCTTCATCATCAAAGAATCCTTTTATTTGAGTTTTATCCATTTCCGCTATATTTTTTCGTCCGTGCGCACTCTCTCTCTTTTTTATAGCTAAATCAATTTCATAATCCTCATTTGGATGACTTTCTCCTGTTATGCAGGTAAAACAACTATTTCCTAAAGCCGCAGAACCTACAACCCAAATATCGTTCCCGCAGGAACATCTTACTCCATTTCGATAATCCTCTATTGCCGAATCTAATCTTCTCCGCAAATCCATCTCGCTTTCAGAGGGGTTGTTGATGAGATGTTTTTCTACATACTTATTTATTGAAATTGATATAAATCCCATTTTATTTATTTACTGCAAATTTTGAACGTGATTTCCCATCATTCTTTATTTTTCTAGCCTTACAATAGCTTATTAATTCATCAATTTCCACTATAAAATCTTTAACGATAACCCCTTTTGCTATTAATTTTTTTTTGTCTTTTGATATGCTTTATGTCATTCATTCCAAGTATCATGCATGCTATCCCTGTCGTCTATTGATTCTAGGAATCGATTCCAATCTTTCTCCCTGTAATATGTTAAGTTTACTCCTTTCATATTTTCACGTCTCCTTACATGAAGCCCAACGACCCGGCAAAGAAATCGTAGGGGAGTTTGAAGCTACTTCCCTTTCAATTTAATACTTAGCCAAGCCAAATATTTTTATAATTAATTTTCTTTTTTGTTATCAAAATTTTGGTTTGGCGGTTTTTATTCAAAGCTCTGAAATTTCAATTCACCACCAAAACCCCTATGTTTTTTTTAGCCATTGTTGCCATTTCGTTATTTTCTTTCAGTCTGCAAGGCGTTGGCAAAGACATACTTATTGACAAGTTTTGGCTCGTGTGATAGACTTTCCGAGCGACTTCGCAATGTGTATGGCTTTATGTATGGGCTATTTCGTTCCACCTTTTAATTTCTTAGTCAGTTTACTTAAATCTTCTTCTAACTCTTTTATGCTGTTTTCTTTTTCAATCTGTTTTTGAGTTTTTTTATATTTTTCAAACTCTTCACTTGATTTTTCTAATGCCATTTTATGACTTATTTCCCCTGCGTGTGTCAGTAATTCTTTTCCGTTTAATTGTACAATAATGTCTAATCTCGAAACCCAATCTTTCATATACATTGGCGTATTTTCAAGGGCCATTGTTTCAGCAAACGCAAGATATTGTTCTGCTATTAAACCGAGTAGTTTTATTTCAGACTCTTTTAAATAGTTTTTAGCAACGCTGACTTCTCGTTTCTTTATCTTGGTATTATTGTCTTTGTCATAAGATTGCATACCAAGAAGCGGTAAATCAGCATCTGCTCTGCGATAAACCAATTCTGCTGCTGTTTGTTGGCTAATTGCCCAAAGTAGCTTGTTTTGTACAATTTTAAAAAAGGTTAAAGTGTTTTCATCTTTTGCGTTGTAGTCAATACTGGTTGTGTAAATGTCTTTGATTTTTTGATAGAAGAAACGCTCAGAGATACGTATTTCGCGAATACGCGTTTGCAATTCGTTAAAGTAATTCATAGAATTACCTGTTTTAAACCTATCGTCATTTAAGGCAAATCCTTTAATGATGTATTCTTTAAGTCTTTGTGTTGCCCATATTCTAAACTGAGTACCCTGTTTTGATTTTACACGGTAACCAACAGAAATAATTACATCTAAATTATAAAAATTGGTGTTGTAGTTTTTACCATCTTGGGCAGTTGTCCGGAAATTCCGGACAACTGAATTTTGATCCAATTCCCCTTCCTTAAAGATGTTACTGATATGTTCAGAGATAGTTTTTTTACTTTTCTCAAATAATGTGGATAATTGTAATTGTGTTAACCAAACGGTTTCATCATTAAAAGTAACCTCTAATTTTGTTTCTCCGCTTTCGGTTTGATAAATGATGATTTGTGAGTTGTTTTCTTGCATTGGTTAATCTTTCTTGATTACAGACATTAATTTTGTTAAAGTGGTTGTAAATGGAAGACCTGCTGCAGAACGAAGATTCTTTCCTTTAACTATTTTTTTATAATCATTCAAATCCTTAAAATTCCATTTTACAGATTCAAATTCGGGAATCGTCTTTCCTTCTTTTTCAAAATCAATAACTAGGTAGTGCTCTTTATTTACACTTGGATGTTCTAATTCTTCAAGTCTATCTTTTGAAAAAACTCGTACTCCTGATTTTATTTTAAATATTTGAGAAGCTTCAGACTTTCCACTTTCCCTTAGTAATAAATATTTTGCGTTTACAACTTCATTTTTAAACACTAGTGAGCCTTTTTCATCATTCATTCTAAAGTTATAAAGGCCATTTTCTTTGTACCATTTAAGTCTTAATGGGTCTTTGGAAAAACCAATCAAAACATAAGTCTCATCAGGTATTAATTTCTCACCATTAATGTATTCAGGAATAGGCTCTTTTATTATGTTTGGAGTATCATTCTTGTGAACGTTGTATGTTTTAAGAGCTATGTTTTCACGTTGCGAGGCATTGTTTATTAAATGATCAATCACTTCATCAATAAAAATAGACAAACTCAAGACATCTTTCTTTTCATTATTTGGATTTAGTGAAAATGCTCCTAATCCAGGTATTAACTCATGAAATCCTTTAAAACTAGTTGGTTTGTTATCCGTTCCTGGGTATAATATATATGCACCTCCAGTTCTTCTGATAGCATCTTTGTATGCATGCATTTTTAATAAATCCGCATTTTGAAAGATTCCAGCACGCTCATCTTTTTTTAAATCATTTAATTCTTCTCGCTCTTCCTCTTTAGACAATTCTTCTACATCTTTTTTATTTGTTTTTACCGAAAAGTGCTTCACCTTGTACTTTGCATCAAAATGGATGTGTACAATTTGTTCTTGCTGTTCTGCTGCTTTCTCTCCCTTATCATTTCTGTATTCATCTAATCCATATGGCCATACAGAAAGTGTGTAATCTGGGCGCATTGCTGTGGTCCAACTACCAGGTTTAGGGAAGTTGTCTTTGTTCCCAGAAAATGTTCTATTAAATGAAAATTTAATATTTAATGCTCTATTCTTTATTAAACAAGTTCCTGATAAGGCTGTATGTTGGCCTGATTTAATAATTAAATTAAGACCATGTTTTGTAGTCTCAAATAGATGGTTGTAAGGGTTGTCTTCATGTTCTAAATGATTTAAATCAAACTTTTCTTTAAACAGATCATACAACACGAAAAACAGCCAATATTCATAAAGTGTAGCAATATCTCTCTTACCAGACTCATATACATCTTCTCCTCCTGTCCAAGTCAATTTAGAAGCTAAATCAAACATTAGCCAAGATTTTAAAACTTGTCGATAACCACTCTTTCTTTGGAGTGATGGCGAATTTAATTTTAAAGTAGTTGGCCTTGAAATATCTTTAAAAAAGGAATGGTTTAAAAAGGATTCTAACTTGTTAATTAAATCACCTGCTTCTTTTTGGTCTTTAGAGTTTTCTTTAAACACATATTTGCATTTTTCACAAAAGTGCAAATAGGTTTGTAAGGCATGTTTTATAAAACGATTTTCAGGATTATCTACAGAAGGTTCTTGTCGGTAACTGTTTATTTTTGAAGGAACACTTTCTAGTTTATCTTTTGAATATAAAGGGTGTTTTTCTGGCAAAGGAATTCTATTGTTTCCTTTTATTAAATCTTTTACATTCTGATTGGTAAAACGTTTAATACTTCTAATATCTACAACCTCTTCTTTGTTTATCCAATTTGTTTTGGGTGAAGAAATAATTTTCTGAACTGATTCTTCAAATTCAGAACTATTTAATATTGATTTTACAAAACTAAAACGTTGATATATAGTTTCATTCTCTTTTTCAAAATTAGGTTCAAAGTATTGATTTACTGGCGAATTGGCTTGCATTAAAAGTTCTGTGCACTTCTCAGTAATGCTCTCCACCATAGAACGATAATTTGTTCTATAACTTTTATCATAATCATTTTCAGAGTCAAACTTAGTAGCCAATACTTCTATGAAAAAAGGAATGTCCTTTTCATCTTCTTTAGTGATTACTAATTCTAAAGTACCTACATAGTTGCCAGGAGTTATCGTTCCTCTACTACTCAATTTACTTTGCGAAGGAAAACAAGTATCTCCGTCACCTCTTAATTGATAGGATGGATTTGATAATTCATACTCATAACGTTTAGCTTCTAAAATTTGGATAGGAGCCTCACCAAACTTTTCGGCTTCTAATGCATCTATCTCAAACAGTTTAGAATGTTTTCCTAAAGGGAGAATCGTTATTTCTAAATCATCTTTTAGTTGAATCTTTTTATGTGTAATTTCTTTACTCATAAAATCTTATGCTTCAGCATAACTTGTAAAACCATTAGAGATTACATTATGATACATGCGTGTAATCTTTTCTAAAGAAATTGGATATTGTACAATTCTAGTATCCTCTTTTACCATTTCAAAAACTTTATCTTTTTGTTCTGGAGTAAAATCTTCATTATTTTGATAACACAGAACTGCAAGTGTTTTTAATATAGGAGTTAGTTTACTTCTCGAACCATGCAGTTTTGGTAATAGTTTTTGCATAATAGCAATGTCTATCTTTTCATTTTCTTTCTCTGAAAAATCTGGATTTACTACATCAATTTGACCAAATAAAGTCTGAATTTCTGATGCGGTACGGTATCCAAATTCTGCACCTACTTCTTGTAAGGTGCTAAAGAAATTATTTAAAGTAGTTTTTAAAGTGTCTGAATTAGCTTTCGTTTTTTCAGTTGCAATAGTTACAAAGCTTTCTCCCATACTTTTGCCTTCTCCATTGAAGTCGGTTACATCTGTAGCTTCAGATAGGTATGAACTCATTTCTGTTTCATTTATCCTAAACTCAATTACATTGGCTCTGTCTAACACTTTGGGGCTAAACATATAGGTAGTTTCATCAATATTCACCGTACCAACTACAAATAGATTTTTTGGCCAATCTAATGTGCTCGGAACTTCAATAGATTTTTCAAATTTATCACCAGCTGTAATGTTTAAATTACTTTCAGAACTGTGTAATTTAAATTTATCCTTAGATTCCATTACACTTAAAAAGTCTGCAAAATAACGTTCTACATGACTCAAATTCATTTCATCTAAAATCAAGAAATAGGGTTTTTCTTGATTTTCATTTGCTCTAATTAGTAGTTGTAAAGCTCCATTTTCAGGCAAGATGTATTCTTTGTTATTCAAAGCATTTACATAACCCAACAATGGTTCTCTATTGGTCCAATCTGCACCAACAGGTACAATACAATATTGTTTTTCATCCTCACATATCCATTGGGCAAAACTTTGTGCTAATTTCGTTTTACCAGAACCAGATAAACCACTTAGCAATACAAATGGTTTGGTTACTAATGATGTAATGTATCTTGTTACTAATTGGTTGGAGTATTTTAGGTTGGCTGTTGTGCAATCTTGGTGGAAAGTAGAGATATTGAAATTTGTTTGAGAGATTGCTAGCTTATCATTTGCCATATTTATAGATTGATATTGTTCAATAATCTGGTTTAAATCAGCATCTAAGATTTCATTATTAGGAAGATTCTTTGTGTCGTAAATCTTAAAAAGAAAAGAATCTCCGTATCTGTCAGGTTTGCTTAATGAATTTTCATTAAAGTAATCTTTGATCATAATTGGGTTATTTATCTCCCAATCGACTTGAGGTTTTTTTGTCTCACTGATCCCATATGCCAAAACAAGTTTATTCTCATTTTTATAGAATAAATAAACAGGATAGATACCTTCACTAGTTGTGAATGGTTCTTTTAAGAATGAAATCCAAGGAATTCGAGCTGATACTCCTTGGCCAAAGCTTACCTTGACTTTTGTATCATTGTAATCTCTACTAAAATGCTTTGTTTTGAGATTGTCTGTTTTTGCTTGTTTTAAAAAATCGATTAATTGCTCAGAATACATATTTGATTTATTTATGTCTTTTTTCTTGCTATCATTCCATTCCCAAGCCTTATATGATAATTCATAAAAAGGAACATCTGTTTTTGCTTTTATTTTTTCAAGTAACGATGTATATTCTAAATACGTATTGAAATTAGGATCAATTTTTAGAACTTCATTAATATATGGCTTTGTAGGTCCATTTATGGGTAGGTATTTTGTTGGATTAATGTAGAAAAGAGCTTCTGATAATTTGGTTTTACCTACACTTCTTATTTTTAAGACATCTTCAAAATCAATATTTTCTATATTGTTGTTTAGAGCTTTATTAAAGAAAGACCATAATCTAGATACTTCATTATTTACTCTTTCATATTTATAAGGAAATAACCAAACTTTTTGTGCTTGTGCATATGGTATACCTTTTTCGTCAGAAGGAATTGAAGCTCCTATCAATTTCGCAATTTCTTGTAAATACTGAAGTCTTCTTTCCGGGCCATACTTGTAGATATAACAAAAGAATGTAAAGGGGTCTATTTCATCTAATTCGATATCATGCTCTCCAGCATTGTCTTTATCATTAAAAGGAGTAATTCCAATAGATTTTAATAATTCAATTAATTCAACTTGAGAGTTTTCTTTGTTTTTTAGAAACGCAGCTATGTCTTTGTGAGTTTTTACCCAACTAAATTTATCTTCATTCATTATCTATCTTCTTTTTAACCAACAACTCACTCGCATCAATATTCAATACATCAGCAATTTTATAAAGGTCTTCTAAACTTGGTTGTCTTTTGTTGCGTGCATACTCATTAATGGAGGTATAACTTTTATCCATTTGGTCTGCTAGCCAAGTTTGGCTTATGCCTTTATTTTTTAAAACTTCCTTTAAGCGGTTCATTTTAAACCTTTTTAATTTGAATGTAATTTAATTAAAGTTCATTGTATTTCAGTGATAATTTTCGCTATAATTTATTCGGGTGGTGGTGGGGAGTGAAAGCTCTTTTGGGTTTTTTAGGGCGGGGTTTGTGTGTTGTCAAAAACCAAATGTGCTTGAACGTGCGGTGGTTTTCTCTTTTTTTTCTAATGAATGGCAACGTTTGGAATAAAGATAGTACCTCCTGACGTAAGGAAGGGTATTAGCTTTGTTTCTTGTGTGTGCCTTGAATGGTAAATATAAATAAGTTCTTCTAGATTTTTTTTTTAGAAGATAGTCCAGAGAGTGCAAGTCTCTTATGTGCTGGGGTAACGCCTGGGAACATTAGTAAGTCGCAAGCTGGTTTGGAGTGATCCATGCAGTGAAGTAAGCGAGACTACAAAAGTC
>JBLIOB010000063.1:0-17957 GCA_047639575.1 Parvicellaceae bacterium | reverse complement strand
TCATCGAGACTAATCATTTCCATTCCCCATTTACGCCATAAAAATATTTTCCCAATCCGATATTCAAAATAAACCCAAAATGCCATAAAAATGAATAATGCAATCTGAACATCTTCATCATAACCAACGGTAAATAATTGATGTATAACTATAGCTCCACATGCCGTCCAACATAACACCCAAAACAGCAGCAGTGTCTCTTTAATCCGTTCTATCTTAGTAGAAATAACGATTGTACTATAAGAGCCATGATTTAAATAGCTAATCCTTTTCGATATGTATTTTTCGTTTTTCAAACGTGTTGCAAAAGTAAAATCTTAAAGCTATTCACAAGTAAGTTTTACAAACTTAATTGATTAAGTCTCTTTTAATTTCAGTTTTATGTAACTTTAGGCATGTAATTTGTTTTGTATAACACAGATCAACATACAACATGATGAAAAAATTATTGATAGCCGCACTTGTATTATTTCTATTTACCCCTAACAAAGGCATTTGCCAAGAGTATGGGGACCTTTTATCTTTGCTGGTAAGCGAAGAGTATGAAAAGGTAATAAAGAAGGCCACCAAGTATACAACTGACGAAAAAACCAAAAAAGATGCTTTACCATATTTGTACTACTCAGAGGCCATGTACCGCATGTCTCGGGATCACAAATACAACATGGACTATCCTAAAGCTTACAAAGATGCATTAAGCTATGCGTCTAAATTCAGAAAGAAAGATAAAGGGAATGCTTATCACGATGATGCGATTGACTATATAGAGGAGCTTAAGTTGGTTATAGGTGAGGAAGTTGAAAACTATATGGCAGCGGATGACTATAAAGCTTATAAAAAAGCGCTTGGTCTTATGAAAAAAGTGATTCAATTCAGCCCAGAAGACAGAGGTGCACAAGTGACTACCGCTCTTTTGGAAATCTTAACTGGCAATAAATCTGAAGGTAGAAAGAATTTAGGTGTAGCCTGGAATGCAGTGCTTGAAATTGGATCTGGTGATATTCAGTTTGAAGACATGAGTGAACAAACCCAGTTCAATTTAAGGTTTGCAATTATGAAATATGCGAACGATGTTCGAAAGAGAGACCTAGCACAAGCACAAACTATTATTAGTTTTGGTCATCAATATTTTTATGGTGAGAATGAAGACTACCAGAAAGAATATTCAGAAGAATATAAAGTGATGTATGACGATATCAATTAGATTATCATCACAACTCATTTAGGAAAGACCTGATTTGCGTATAAACGTAGATCAGGTCTTTTTTGTTAATGCAATATGGAGGCATAATTATAAGCACATTCCCAAGAGGCCTCATAACCACTCCCCGATCAAGAAAGTAGCGATAAGCCTTTGGCCCCAAATCATTATGGTAACCTGAATCTTCGGAAGTAATTATCTCTATAGCAAGTATGGCGCCTTGTTGACGAGCTTCTGAAACTGAGTCGTGCTCTTGAATGCTTATTCTAAATTCTGTTTGCAAGTTAATCAAGTCAGCTAGCTCCTTCTTCACTTTCTCTGATTCCAACAGATCCAGGTTTGCACATACCGCGGCACAAGCAAGTGCGTTTCCAGTGAACGAGTGTCCGTGTAAGAACGCTTTAGATTTGTCATCGCTATAGAACGCATCATATATAAAGTCATTACACATTGTAACGCCAAGCGCCATAACGCCTCCGGTTAAAGCCTTAGAAAGCGTAACAATGTCTGGCTTAACATCCACCTGATCCGAAGCAAACATAGATCCTGTTCTACCAAAGCCAGTCATTACTTCATCTGCGATACAAAGCACATCATGCTCTTTTGCAATTTTAAGTATTTCACTCAACAGTTCTCCATCGTACATCACCATACCACGGACCCCTTGAACTAAAGGTTCATAAATAAAAGCCGCAATATCATTACTCTTAACTAAACTTTTCATCAGTTCCAACACTTGAGAAATATTCTCATTGGTGGGAGTTGGTATATATTCTGTTTCAAATAGGTGATGGCTAAAAGGATCTGAAAAAGAAGTACGGGCACTAACGCTCATTCCGCCAAACGTATCCCCATGATAAGCTCCTTCGAATGCGATCACCCTTCTTTTATCTATTCCCTGGTTATGCCAATATTGAAGCGCCATTTTCAGCGCAATCTCATTAGCCGTTGATCCGTTATCTGAAAAGAATATTTTATTCATTTCATCTGGTAAAATCTTGGATAACCTTTCGGCTACTTCGACAGCTTTCGGATGCGTAAATCCAGCAAATATCACATGATCCAATTCAGCAAATTGCTCTGCTATCTTGGTACCAATATAAGGGTTGGAATGTCCATGGATTTTAACCCACCAACTAGACACTGCATCAATATATTTATTCCCATCTTCATCAATAAGAAATGCTCCTTCCCCCTTAACTATTGGGGTAATATGTGCTCCTTTCATCTGCGTGAATGGATGCCAAACCTTTTCTTTATCTAAATCAACTAAACTCACTGAATATATGATCTTTATGTTTTAGCGAAAAACTCATTATCTGAATCGAATCTACCTTATCAAATAAAGGAACTCTTAAGATTTTAACGGGTGAGGCATACGATTCAATAATTGCTTCTGTCTCTACATTTTGCTTGCCGGAAAAAACTAATAAATCCACAGAAACGCCCTTAGATTTCAACACTTCAAAAGCGGACAATGTATGATTGATACTACCCAAATAATTACGAGAAACTAAGACTACTTTAGTGGCCGTTTTTAAAAGGAGATCTACCATCATTTCTCCCTCATCGTTCAAAGGAACCATCAAGCCACCCGCTCCTTCAATAATCAAAGTGTTGTCAACTTGAGGAGGATTAAGTTTGTCTAGGCTGACTTCCACCCCATCCAACCTCGCAGCCACATGCGGAGAAGCTGGAGTGTTCAACCGAAAACCTTCTGGATGTATCTCTGATACACTGTTTGTCACATAGTCTTTTACCTTATGGCTATCTGTATTATCCAGATCTCCTGCCTGAACCGGCTTCCAATAGTCGGCCTGCAATGCTTCTACTAGGATTGCTGAGACAACAGTTTTTCCAACTTCGGTATCAATTCCTGTTACAAATATTCGCTCACTCATCATTCAAACATTTCACTAGACCTCTAACTTCTTTTTCGGTATTATAGGCATGAAAACAGATCCTTATTCTTTCCATTCCCAAGGGAACTGTTGGGCTTAATATTGCCTTTACCCAATACCCATTTTGTCTTAATTTTCCTTCTGTTATTTTAACGTTATCTACTCCAGGAATTAAGATCGATTGGATGAAACTCTCTGACTGAATCAGCGTTAAATTAGTTTCCTTAATCAACTCTTTAAATAAATCTTGCAATGATTTGGTTTTCAACCCTTTAAAGTTAACACTTTTCAACATGTCAAATGCGCAAACAAGCGCTTTCTGATCACCTACAGACAGCATGGTAGTGTACATTAAAGAACGAGCAAAATTGATCAAGTATTTCCTCAAAACTTCACTCCCTAGAATCATCGATCCTTGACAACCCATCGCTTTACCAAACGTAATTATTCTAGCATAAACTTTGGACTCTAAATTAAGCTCAGAAACACGGCCTTGGCCACCTGATCCAAACACTCCAAACGCGTGCGCTTCGTCCACCACTAAATTCCATTTTTGCTCTTCGCACAACTTCGCGAATTCGACTAAATCTGGAGAGTCACCGTCCATCGAATAAACAGACTCCAAAGCCACGAATACAGATCCCGACTTTAAATCAATCAAACCTGCCCTAAGTTTAAGGTCTTCGAGCTCATTATGCTTAAAAGAATACGACTTAGCTCGCCCCAAGTTCAGGCCGTCTCTTATGGAGGCATGGACATATTCATCGTAAAAAACCACATCTCCACGCTGTGGAACGCAGCTAAAAAAACCTAAGTTAGAATTGTAACCTGAATTAAAGAGTAAAGCGCCTTCTGCACCAGTATATATAGCGATATCTTTCTCTAGGTTTTCAACGCTTGAATTGTTAGCACTTATCAACCTTGACGCTCCAGAACCGATTAAATTAGGTGTTGAAATTGGATTGAAATTTAAAATTGCATTGGCCAATTCTTTAGATCGAGCAAAACCCAAATAATCATTGGAACAAAAGTCAATTAAATCGGTTGGACATTCCAACTCCCTCAAAGAATTTGAGTTTACTCGCTCTTCTAGTTTTCTAGAAAGAACATCATCATGCATCTTCCGAGGATGATACAGAAGTTACTTTTCGTGGCTCAAATTCTTTACTAGCTGCTCGCTCTGCTTTTGCCTTAGCCTTAGCCAATTCATTTCTTTCGATCTTATGTTCTGGTCGAGTCCATTTAGGATTCTTAACATTGTCTGGTCGCACTTTATAATCTTCATCAACAACTGGCTGATCTCCTTTCACGAAAGCTTTCTGAGGTTTTAATCCAAGAATATCAAATAATTCCATGTCTAAACTAAAGTCTGGATTTGGCGTTGTCAACAGTTGATCTCCAGCAAATATTGAGCTAGCGCCAGCCAAAAAGCACATAGCTTGGCCTTCCTGACTCATTTCAGTTCTTCCTGCGGATAACCTTACAGTAGTTTTAGGCATTACGATCCTAGTCGTTGCGATCATCCTAATCATGTCCCATATCGAAACCGTCTTCTGATCTGCTAATGGAGTTCCTTCTACTGCTACAAGTGCATTGATAGGCACAGATTCGGGCTGAGGACTCACGGAAGCCAATGTAGCTAGCAAACCTACTCTGTCTTCTGAGCTTTCTCCCATTCCGATAATGCCACCTGAGCACAAAGTTAGATTTGCTTTTCTTGCATTATCCAGCGTATCCAATCGATCCTTATATCCACGAGTAGAAATAACTTCCTTATAATATTCTTCGGAGGAGTCAAGGTTATGGTTGTAAGCGTACAATCCAGCTTGAGCCAATCTTTTTGCTTGATTTTCGGTAACCATACCAAGTGTTGCACACACTTCCATATCCATTCCGTTCACTTCTTTAACCAGCTCAAGAACATGGTCAAAATCAGCATCGTCCTTTACATTTCTCCAGGCAGCACCCATACATAATCTAGAAGAGCCACCATCTTTAGCAGCTTGGGCAGCGTCTGTAACTTGCTCTAATGACATTAAATCATTCTGACCAACTCCTGTGTTATACCTAGCCGCTTGCGGGCAATAGCCACAATCTTCAGAACAACCTCCAGTTTTTATAGAAAGCAAGGTACTTACTTGAACGTTTCGCGGATCATGATGCTCTCGATGCACAGTAGCTGCGTCATACATTAACTCAATTAATGGTCGATTGTAAATATCGAGAATCTCTTGTTTAGTCCACTGTTTGCTCAAACCTTCTAATTTAGGTGACAAAGATAAAAAGTCGAGGCGTATTGAACGTCAACGAAGCGGCATTTTTTAAAAGAAAAATTAGTGGATTTATTTAGGAGCTTAAAACAGCACTAAAACTACAGCATTAGAGCCAGCCAGCTTCCGTTCTTTGGTTCGAAACGGTTTATCCTTCGAAGAAATAAAAGTCCAAAAAATGATCTTCTTGGAGCTTTTAGTTCTTCGTCATCTATAATACGCTCGCGCATTTCTGCTTGAACTGAATTAGATATGTGATGACTTACAGGCATTTGGGCAATAGAAATATAACTAATAGTCGACAAGTTAATGACTTTTGTCGATAAATTATACGTTTTTGTCGAAGAAAAGTTTCAAGAACCGTGTATTTAACCGTATTTCAATGTTTAACCTTTTTAGTTTGAACTCAAACTGAAAACTTATCTTTACACAATGCGAATAGATATTATCACTGCCCTACCGAGCTTACTAGAGAGCCCCTTTAATGATTCTATTCTTAAACGAGCACAAGAAAAGGGAATAGTAGAAATACACATTCACAACATAAGGGATTACGCAGACAACAAACAAAACAGTATAGATGATTATGCTTTTGGAGGAGGCGCAGGTATGGTTCTTACGATTCAACCGATAGATGACTGCATTTCAAAACTATCAGCGGAAAGAGATTACGATGAAGTTATTTACATGACTCCAGACGGAAAAACCTTGAATCAGCAAATGGCCAATCGGATCTCGTTGTATCAAAACTTAATCATCCTTTGTGGTCATTACAAAGGAGTTGACCAACGAGTAAGAGATAAATTCATAACCATGGAAATTAGCATCGGTGATTATGTTTTATCTGGTGGCGAACTTGGTGCAGCGGTTTTAGCCGATAGTGTAATTAGACTTATACCTGGTGTGTTGAATGACGAAACATCCGCCCTGACTGATACTTTCCAAGACAATTTATTGGCCCCGCCAGTCTACACCAGACCAGCTGAGTATAAAGGAATGAAAGTTCCAGACATTCTTAAATCTGGCAATTTAAAAGCCATTGAAGAATGGCGAATGGAACAAGCAATAGCCAGAACTAAGGAACGAAGACCAGACTTACTAGACGACTAGAATCGAGTAATCTTAAACTCAACTCGCATATTTTTCATTTTAGCATTGACGGCTAAACCTGAATCAATAGGAACTTTACAACCATAGCCTTTGGCTACAATTCTGCCTCCATTGATTCCTTTTGAAATGAAATAATCCCTAATTGAAGACGCTCGCCCAATTGATAAATCTTCATGAAATGAATCTGGCGCTTTGGATGGGTTTGTATGCCCGCCTAGTTCTATCTGCATCGAGCCATGCTCTTTCATCAAACCTAATAGTCGATCTAACTCAGGATTACTTTTAGGCAGCAAATTAGTTTTGTTAGGTTCAAAAAACACATTATTCATTACTACTTTCTGATTCAGTTCCAAAGGAGTCAAATATATATCATGAGTAATTTCCTCATACTCGGAGATGTCCGTGTAATCAAGATTATTATGAATGGATACAAATCCTTTTTCCTTTGCGAAAAAGCTGTACTCATACCCTTCAGTGAGGATTATTTTATAGCTCCCCGTTTTTGGATCCGACCGAGCATATCCTTTATGGCTATCTGATTTTAACTCATGGTATGATATATTAGCTCCAATTGGCTTCCCTGTTTTACTATTTAAAACCCGCCCCGAAAGTATGACAACCGGATCTGGCCTCATCTCCTCTTTCAACCTCACCTTAAAAATATCCGACTTACCGATAGAATTAACATAAGACATGATGTAAGCGAATTCACCAGAGGCATCAACACAAAAATGCCCATCCCATCCATGTGTATTTATAGATCGACCAAGATTAAGAGGTTTAGACCATTTCCTCCACGTATTATCTAATCGCTTTGTTACGAATATATCAGCTCCTCCATACCCTGCGTGACTTTGCGATGCAAAATATAAGGTTTTCCCATCTGCCGCCAAAAAAGGCGAGTACTCATGATCAAAGCTATTGATAACCGAGCCTAAATTCTTTGGTTGAGACCACATCTCTTCGCTTTCAGCAAAACTAACGTATAAATCATTGAGTCCTTTACTCCTGTCATCTTCCAAGGTTAGAATCATCACTTTTCGATCTGCTGACAAACAGGCACCACCAAACTCGCCATCATTTACAAAACCAACGACATCTATAGTTTTAGGCAGTTGCCATCCCTTAGCAGTTCTATGCGAAATTGAAAAACCACTGCCGTTTGACGAACCATCCGCCTTATACGTGTTATTTAGCAGTAAAGTATTATTGTCTGCAGAAATTGAAACAACGTAATTATTTCCTGAATTATTTAACGGTTTTCTGGCATTGACTGGTGTTGACCAATTATCTCCAGACTCGCTAACAAACCAGATATCATCGTTTTCTTTTCCTGGACTAGTGTTACCTGGATGATCATCTCGATTTAAAACCATCATTGACCCATCATGAGAAACCAAACAAGAGATCTCCGAATATTTTGTGTTTACTGGAGGACCCACATTCTCTTTCTTATATGGAGACATTGACTTAGCGGCAACATTTACTTTTCTGGGCTGATGAATCGTGATATACTCATATTGAACTTTAATTAAATCCTGGACTTTAAATCCAACCTTATTTCCAAAGAAAGGCCAATGTGAATTTTCATATAACAGCTGATCATTTACATAAAATTGAAGCTTAAAGCCTTTTTTAACAACTTTCATTGTGTTCCACTTTCCAAATGTTTCGATTGCTTCAGAAGACTCCCACTCCTTTGGATAAATGGATGTTCCATTTTTCTTTTTCATGATTCGATAAGTCCCATCATTCTTAATTACAAAATCATAATGGCTTTTCAAATCATCATAACCCCAAACTAATCCATAATACCCATCTTCAGAACCTTTAATCCATCTAACTTTTGTTTCAATTGTAAAATCAAGACCTTGATTTATGTTGATGGAGTTATACTTGGTATGGTAATAACCTTCTTTCTTATGCTCCACTTCAAACCTATTCTCTTTGACACGGAAATCCACATCTTCTCCAAGGTCCGTAGTGAAATGAGCGTCCTTGCCATTAAACTGATCTTCCCATAACAAATCCAAGTGCTCTATCCTCCCTTGGGAGACAGCACTAATACTAAACACTAATAACAAAACGGTAATTAATTTCAATCTCATTGTTGTAATTATTTTGATCATCGATTTTGAACGATTAAATTTAAAATTAAAAGTGACGCGGTGATGTATTTTGTAAATAATATTCGTAATATTGCACCCCGATTTTAAGGACAATAACAAAGACAGTCATGGACGTAGTAAGAGAAATTTCAGAAAGTTTAGTACAAGGAACCGAGCTTCCACAGTTTGGTGCAGGTGATACGATTACCGTACATTACAAGATTATAGAAGGTGGTAAAGAACGTATTCAGCAATTTCAAGGTGTTGTTTTACAAAGAAGAGGAGTTGGTATCAGCGAAACTTTTACAGTAAGAAAAATGTCTGGTAGTTTTGGTGTTGAAAGAATATTCCCTATCGCTTCTCCATTTGTTGACAAAATTGAAATCAACAAAAAAGGAATGGTAAGAAGAGCTAGAATCTTCTACTTGAGAGAAAGAAGTGGTAAAGCTGCAAGAATCAAGGAAAAAAGATATACTGGTAACAAATAGGCCAAGTAGTCAAACGTATTTTAAAAAAAGGGAGCTTAAAGCTCCCTTTTTTTATGTCTTCATTTTCAAGTATTCACATCGCAATGGGTAGAATTAATAGGACATGCCGTGCAGACAATCACTGCAAAATTTAAATTCGAGTTAAAATTACTGAAATGGAAAGGATTACCGAATCATCTTCAAATCACGATGGACTAGAAAACTTGTCTGTTAAAGAACTTCTTGAAAAAATGAACCAGGAAGATCAAACGGTACCACTTGCGATCCATAAAATAATTCCAGAAATCCAGAATTTTGTAGAGGAACTGGTTAAAAGAATGAAAGAAGGTGGCCGATTATTCTATTTAGGAGCAGGAACTAGCGGAAGACTAGGAATTGTTGATGCTTCTGAATGCCCTCCCACCTTTGGAGTTCCTCACGGCATGGTTATCGGAATAATGGCCGGAGGAGATTCTGCAATGAGAAAAGCGGTTGAATTTGCTGAGGACAGTACAACTCAAGGATGGCAGGATTTGTTGGATTACAAAGTTGATAAACTCGACACGGTTGTAGGGATTGCGGCTAGTGGAACAACACCATATGTTATTGAAGCATTAAACAAATGCAATGAAATAGGAATTTTAACAGCAGGAATAACATGCAACCCAGGTAGCCCCATAGCAACTGTCCCTAAGCACCCATTAGTTCCTGTTGTCGGACCTGAATTTGTAACAGGAAGTACGCGAATGAAATCAGGAACAGCCCAAAAGCTAGTGCTCAACATGATTTCAACCGCGGTAATGATTAGACTTGGACGCGTAGTAGGTAATAGAATGGTGGATATGCAACTCTCCAATAACAAATTGGTAGATAGAGGCACGAAAATGGTAATGGAAGAATTAAAGATAACTTATGACGAAGCCAAAGCGCTTTTACTTAAACATGGTTCGGTAAGGAACGCAACGATGAGGGGATAACGGTCTACATCGTAAGGTAAGAACCGTAAAGAGCCTGGATAACTATTCCCAAAGCATTTTCTTCTTTGTTCTTCATTTCAATTTTGAATTCAAAATGACTTGCATCTCCCATTCCTTTAATGCCATCAACCACCATTAGTTCAGTCATATTAACTCCTTCAAACTGATCTTCAAGTAACCCCTGAACCTCTGCAGAATAACTACTAATATCAGTATTGAAATATCCAAACAAGGGCATTGCATGCTCTTCGGCACTGATAGCAATTTTTTTACTATTCAAATTAGCGCCTGATTCAATCTGATTTGCAGCATCAAGACTCGTAGTCAATGCTAATTTATCTGCTTTGAAAACTGCATAGAAGTCTCCTAATTTCAGTTTACCATTTTCTTTACTTGCAGTTGGCAAAGCACTTAAGACACTGGTTGTCTTATCTACATCTTTTAATCTAAACCCCAACACCACCTCAGGAACCAGTTTCGCATCGAACATAAAATCAGAATAACTTTCATCCGCAAAAAAGTCATCAAAGTCATCTTCATTTGTAGTTTTAGCTTTATCAACTTTTTTCGTGGTAACATTAATCACCGAAAATGCCACTTCTCCTGATAGCAACTTCTCAAACTCTAATCGTTCTAATCCTAACTTGGACAGATTAGATAAGACATCTTCACCCTCAAGTGATATTCCTTCAATCATCTTAACAAGACGATTCATATTAAGATTAATCGTACCTACCTGTATGGATTCATTAGTTGTTACAAAATCTATTAAATCGCCTCCAACCCCCTTATCTTGGAATGGATTCAATTCACTTTTAGCAAACTCTGGTGCATTTACATCTGCAGAAAACGTCATATCTCCAGCATTAAAATTCCCATGTCCAATTACAAAGGCATCTGCCATTGCCTCTAACATCTCTGGAGTGCTAACAATTTTACTTTTAGCCTGACCCATTCGAAGCGATTTACTTATATCAATAAAACAGCTAACATCATCATCTAAGGATAAAAAATCTTCAATTCTTGAATCCACAACAGCATCTATATACCTTGAGTCAAGAATGTCAACCGCGATATCTAATAGCGCTTCCTTGTCTTTATCTGGACTAGCTACTACTACCAAATGATTTTCATCCCACACGCCTACGGTGCCCATTTCCGTATAGTAAGTGTCAAAGTCACCTTTAGAGCCATGCTTACCGGCTACTAACATTCCGATACTTGACTTTATTGTTTTATATACTTTTTCACGATTCGTAACGGGGTAGAATGTAAATGTATAATTGAAATCAAAATCATCCGTATGAGTAGCGGCAAAATAAGCTTTACCTGAAAAGTCTATTCCAGCTTCATCTTGATCGGAAATCTTATCTATCATTCCTTTGGCCATTAATCCTGCCATGCCGAAATCAAGATCCAAAATTGAAGATTTATCCAGAATTCTAAGCATATCCCAAGACCAGATACCGGATAAATTTTGATGAGAAGCTATCATATTATAAGTTGGGGTATTTTTATGAGCTTCAGTATCTGAGCCAGTTTCTCCACAACTAACTACGATTAATGCAATAATCAACATGCCTATATAACTACTTTTCATATCCTTAAAATTACACTAATAAACATACTCAAGGGATGAATAGTTTCAATTTTTAGATTTTTTGTGATACTTGAATTATTTCAAAAAGGGGTTTACTTTTGAGCTCTGCATAATTTAGAACCATATTACAATTGGAGAAACTTATACGTTGCCGAAGAAGATCCAAGATCTCCTTTTTACGGTGAACAACATAGTGAGCTTTACTTTACCGATAAAATTTACGATCATTATATCCATCCTCAGTGGGACAACATGGGTTCTAATACGTTATTTCTAAAGATTCTTTATGTGGATTATGAAGAATGTTACGCCATTATAGAATTGTTCGGAGAATGGAATGATACGCTTTACAATGATGTGATGTATTTAAAACGTGATATCGCGGATCGATTAAAAGATGAGGGAATCGATAAGTTCATCTTGGTAGGTGAAAATGTTCTTAATTTCCACGCAAGTGACGACTGTTATTATGAAGAATGGTTTGATGAAATTGAAAATGGCTGGATTGCTTTACTCAATTTTAGAGATCATGTCCTTGAAGAATTTGAAGACAACGATATTGATTCTTATTTTGTTTTAGGAGGAAACATCAATGAAATTGACTGGCGGACATTTCGACCAATCCAGCTGTATCAAAAAGTTTCGGCAATTGTAATTAAGCGGATTGGAATTTAACTTCGTTTTTAACTCCTCTCAACATTTCTCTTTTTCCTGGAGGACCAGGCAATCTTTCCATCGTGAACCCAACTTCCATCAGATCTCTTCTAACTTGGCCTTTCGCGCAGTATGTTACGAAAATTCCGCCAGGTTTTAGCGCCTCGTATATTTTCCTAAAATAATCCACATGCCACAACTCGCCCTGAGCTCGCGGGCCAAAAGCATCAAAATAAATCAGGTTATACTTACTTTCTAATTCAACTTCTTCTAGCCTCACTTTATGCTTGAAAAGGGTGAAATTTTCATTAATGGATTCTTCCAAACCCCAATTGGCATCATGAATTTTCGAAAATAACTGTTCTGAATTTTCAATTTCGTTCACATAATTCAAACTTGAAATCAAGTCGCAACCTATAGGATAAGCCTCAATACCATGGTAAAAAACCTTTCTATTTGTTAAGCTGGTCAGTAAACAATTAAGACCCGTACCAAAGCCAACCTCCAATATATGAACTGGTTCCTCCTTCACATGATCCAATCCCATTCTAAGAAATACATGTATTGCTTCTTGAATCGCTCCGTGGATAGAGTGGTAATGTTCATCCAATTCTTCGATGAAAACAGAAGATGACCCATCATTTGTTGTAATTACTTTGCGCTTAAATGCTGATTGTTCCATTTCTTATTGATCGGAAGTAAAAATAAAGTAATCGGACAAATATGGTCAATAATTGGTATAAAAAAACAATACATTCATCCCAAAACCACCTAAAACAAAGGGACCTAAGTAACATTAAGTCTCCTTTAAGCGTTATATAATTGTAACCCACCACTCTTGAAGCATCAATTATTACAGATTACACTTCCTGAGTGTTTAAACCTTGAACTATGAAAGATAAAGCTTCCATAGTACTGTTTATCCTAATTATGGCCATTTTCGCTTCAATCGGTTTCGCAATTACTTTGTAACAGTACATTCAAAACAGCCCTTCATGGCTTGATTTAATCAAGCAAGAAGGGCTTTCTTAACTAGTAATATTTTATTTAATCAAATACGGTTAATTGGGGAATTTCCACCTGTTGCTTATTTTTGGTGATTTCTAGATTTTGCGTTAGCGCAATCATTCCAGATGGCGATTGTAAAGTGGAATCTTTAGAATAAGTATAGATTTGGTAAGCCCCTTTTCTTAGAAACTCAAACTCAAAAACACCCGAAGGGGATGTTTTAACTCGGTCGTCATAAGTTTCACTCTCTCCGTAAACAATATACACATCAACGTCTGCCCCATCGTAAGAGGCGAAAAGAGTTGAAAAAGTCTGATCGTATTCCTCTACTAAAATACTTCCCTTAATTGACGAATTCCCGCCCATTCCTGGCACTTTTTCACAACCTAAAGATGTAATAATCAATACTAAAATAACTGTAATATTTCTAGTGAACTTTGCTAATTTCATTTGTTCTTTTTTTACTCGGATTCTGCCTTAATTATTTTGACGCTTTTTTTAAATCCGGAAGTTTTTAATTCAAGGATATACATACCATTTGGAAGGTTATATTCGCTAGGGTCAAATGTTATTTTATTTGCCCCTTCTGGTTGAAATCTGCTGTAGTCCAAAATCACGCATGCTTCTCTGCCACTCATATCAATAACTTTTAGTGATACTTGTTCTTCCTTCATTAAATGATATTCTATCGTCATTGAAGTACTAAAAGGAACCGGGTATGCCATTAAATCATAACCTATTGACTCAAAAAATGCTGTAAACGCCTCATTTGTATCGACATTCACTGTGAATGTGACATCATTGATCCCATTTTGAAATAGGGAGTTACTTTGCCAACTATTAAATTTAAACCCTGGGTTTTCAATAGCTGTTATTGTAACGGGTACACCATCGAAATAAACTCCAGTCCAAGGCAGTGATTCCGGTGTTATCGTATTTATATGAATTTCACCTGCACCTGCAGGTTGAACATTTAAGGTTATGTCAATTTGTTTATTAAGAGCAAACAAAGTTTCCATATTGTCTCTGGCAAATGCGGGCCGATCATTAATAAAAGATAAAATAGAATCAAATTCTGATGTCCACTCTGGAACATTACTAGCGCGACCAAGCCATATTGCACCCCATATCAACTTAGGAGGGGCACCCCATTTTGAGAAATGTCTAGCCATTTCAGGCTCAAATTCATCATATAATGTCTGCGCAACCGCGCCAAATTTTGACGGTGAAAATTCCGTATTAACAACGTCCGCAAAACGATTGATGTAGTAATTTTTAAAGGTTGGGTTGGTAAATAAGTTCTGCAGCATCAATGAATGAGGGTCTACGAATGCCGTATCTAATATTAAGCCTAGATAGTCTATTGCGGCCGGATTTGAACCAACAAAAGCAGCAGATAAGGCTAAACCTAAGTCGGTGTCCCAAAGCACATATCGGAACTTAGTTGACGGTGCATTATATTTCCAAAATTTAATATTGTTAGTGTTTCCACCCTCGCTGATCCAATCAAAATTATTAAAATAGGTTTCCGCAATAACGTAATCGCAGAAATTAGAAATATCCAATAAGTCCAAAGCCTGCGCATAGTTGGAAGGATCTGTTAAATCTGATGATGCTATGTAATTTGCCATTTCCTCGAAATCATCCGAAGATCCATTAAGAGCATCTCCGCTGAACCTAAGTAAGTCAACGTAATCTGGATCAAGGTTAAAATTCGTACCAATATAATTTTCATCCTGACGTTCTCTCATTCCATATACACCCCAGTATTCACCATTTAAAAAAAGTACGCATCCTTCATGATCCATATATTCGAGATCTAAATTTCTAGAAGCACGATTCATTAATCCATCTCTGAAATGGGTGGTGTTATAATCGACACCTCCATTCCTAATGTTGAAACTTTTAAATATATTTAAAGTTGATTTATTTGGAAACGGTGCAAAATCAAACCAATTATCACCGTATTTATCAGTGGCGATGAATCGGAAACTTTTTTGCGGCCAACCTCTTGAAAAATTTCCGTGCATTTTGGTAATGCAGTCTTGACCTAGCAACTTTTGTCCGTTACTAGAAAAATACTCAACATGAGCCGCCAATTCAATATCTTGATAATAATTTGCTACTCCCCAATAAGGGTATTCCATAGTTGATGTATCCACATTAGGACCCAACATGTAAATTCCAGTTATTGGGTCAAATAATGAAAGTGAATCCGTGATTAATGATACCACGGGTAAGGAAATCGATTCATTTAATATATAGGTAGCTGAAACAGGTCTAGAAGATAGCAGGTTTGAATCTAAAGGAACTACCACGGCTCGAATTGCCGCAGTCTGAACAAGAGACAAAGGGCCAGAATATAACTTGCTGCCAGCGGTTGGTAAACTCCCATTTGTGGAATAGTAAATGGGATCCAGAGAAGGCGAGGAAATTGTGAGCAATTGTGTACCAGTATACATTCCTCCTTCCAGAGAAAAGATAGGTGGTTTTGCATACCCAGTTTTGCATAAACTTGAATTAGGGGCACAAGGTGAAGGTACTTCCATCAAACACCAGTTATTTGAGCCATCAGGATATCTGCCGCGTGAATGATCCGTATGCATTGCCTCAATTATGTATTCATCAACTAAGTTTCCAACTGGGTCTTTTAAGGAAATACGTTGACCAAATGAAGACAAATTAAAGTTAGTGTGCAGATTATCAGTATTAGGGAAATTTAAAAAAGTAGTGTCGGAGCCTTGGACACCCATTATCAAAAATGGTGCACATGTCAGGTCATCCAACCCCAAATCATAATTATGAACTTGAATTCCAATAACATTTAACCCGGGCTGAAGCGCTTCCTGAATTTTTTCTTCATCTATATAGAAAAACTCCATACAATCCACTGGATCAGGACTTGGACAAGAATACATGGCGGCCTCATGTTCTTCTGAAGCATACGCATTGTAGGGTGGCTTACCCGGTGTCCATAAATTATTTCTTGCCACTTCAACTCCATTTATATAAGCTACGAAACCATCATCGTAATCCATTAATAAAAAAGCGATAAGAAAATCCTCAGTTTGTGAAATCGTAAAAGTATCTCTTACAAAAACAGAAGTTGTGGCTGGAATAACGGTGAGATCATCTCCATCTCCATATCCTATTGATGGAATACCATTCGACCAAGAAGCTGCATTAAAAGTAGGCTTGGTCCAACTAGTATCCGGTTCTGACATACCAATCATGTATTGCCAATTCTCCCAAAGGTGCGAAGGTACTTCATAATGATCTACAACCGCTCTACGGTTCTTTCCCGAACACAATATCAACAAGCAACTATCAGACTTCAGATCAACATCAGGGAAAATCCATCTCTTTTGTTTGGTATCAAAAGTTTCTAAATAATAGTCGGCAAGTGAAATGGCCGTTGGACCAGGGTTGTATATTTCAATCCAATCTTCGTAATCTCCCTCAAAATCTCTATAAACAGAGGCATTTGCACTTGAAACTTCATTAATTACAATCTGAGATTGCACATTAATGCAGAAAGGCATAAATATTAATATAAATAATTTCGATTTGATTCGTGATAGGTTTTGATTCTACGCTAAGATATGAAATAATCGAAATTGAATCTTTATTATCTGTTCTGAAGCAAAACAAATACAAAACAGACCACTTATTTAGAAAAGGCAACAAATCTAAAACCCACAAAAGGGCTTGCTCCCAGATATTCTTCTCGATTTTTTAAATGAATAAAATGAATCATACTAGCCCATGAACCTCCTTTGACTACAGGTGAATCTGAAACCATTTCGGCAACATTCCCGCTTGCATTGTAAATACCGTAATCATTCGGGAAGTATGAATCGACAGGCGCTGTAACTAAAACTCCGTCTTGATCAGCGCAGGCCCTAATTTCTTCGATTGATATTCCTTCTCTCAAATAAGTTGAATCGTTTAAGTCAATCACCCATCTATCTTGCACTGGATTAAAATTACAAAGCCAGCTTCCCTTGGCGTTTCTCGCATATGGTCCTCTCCACGGATATGGACTATAACTTAAGTCTCCAGCTGCGGCATACTCCCACTCTTTTTCCGTTGGTAATCGAAATGTCAAATCATCGTATTTCCTTTTCTTCAATCCATTATAACGTGCCTCAATCCAAGAACAAAATACTGTGGCTTGTTCAGTAGTGATGTTTACAACCGGATGCTGACTATATGATGATCTATCGAAATAATCATTTACATAACGTCTTGCGTAAGGCATTGAACCTATCCAGTTTTCATTTTTAGGTTCGTACCCTTGTCCAAAATTCTCCTCAACGAACAGTCCGTAAAGTTGATTCGTTACTTCATATTTACTTGCATAAACACTGTCAGAACCAATTTCTACTAAAAGCTCTTCCACCATTTTAGCACTAAACTTGATTGGTTTTACTTTTTTCACCTCTCTTGTTTGGATGACTTCAATAAAGTATCTAAATCCTATTTCAGGAGAGCCTGATGTAAACCCTTGATGCGGATCTTCTCCATCTATTTCAAGATATGGAGCACGAGATCTCCAGCTTCCACCTTTAGTTCTACCACTCTCATGGATCATTTCGGCTACATTTCCAGACATATTATACAACCCGTAGCCATTCGGCCAATACGAGTAACCCGGAGCC
>JBLIOB010000062.1:0-17962 GCA_047639575.1 Parvicellaceae bacterium | reverse complement strand
AAACAGCAGGAAACATTGGAATAGAACAAAAAGCGGTTGAGGTAGATATAGAAGAGGCTCAGTCTGAAAAAATGGAATCCTCAGAATCAGAAATTGAGCAACTTGCTAAACTAACTACACCAATTGCTGTAGTATCCGACAAACGTAAAGTAGAAAAAATCCTTCCTGAGGAAGTTAAAGAAAAGCCAAAGAGAAAAAAAAAAGGACTTTTATGGATTGGATCAATCTTTATCCTTAGCGGCTTAGCTGTTGTAGCCTGGGTTGGAAAAGATCAGATTAGAGAAGCAGTTGGATGGAATAGTGCAGAAATAGCTGATTTCCCAATCAATGAAGATGTTCATCATGACAAAACTCTTGAGAAAGAAATACCTAAACTGCAAGTGAATACTCCAGAATCCTCAGATACATTAATTGTAGACGCTGACACCATCATTGCAGCTGACGTTGAGGTTCCAGAACCTATTATCGAGAAAGAAGAACCAATCATCGAGAAAGAAGAGCCTACTCCACCTTCCACTACTAAATTGTATCACATTATAGGTGGAGCCTTCTCAATAGAAGATAACGCTAGCGTTTTTGTAGCAGATTTAAAAGCAAAAGGCTATACAAAAGCAGTGTCATTAGGTAAACGAAATGGGCTTTACACAGTTAGTTTCGGAGGATTTGCGACAAAAGATGGTGCCAAGGCAGAATTAAAAGCAATTAAGGAAAAATCAGACTCCGATGGAGGCTGGATCCTTTACTATTAAAGGATTAGCAAAAAATTAACAAATTCTTAAGATATGATGGCATGGTATTCGTAATAAGAAAAGTGTAAATTTAACCTAGCGTCCGCGCTGCAAAACAAAAAATTATGAAAGCATTAATACTAGGAACATTCGCATGTCTGATGTTAATCTCAGGAATTGCCGCTCCAAATATTCACCATGCTCCACCCGCTACTAAACTAGTAACCACGGTAAGCTTCTCTGTTAAAGTAAATTCAGGTTCAACCGCCCTAGATGGTGCAAAAGTGTCTATTTTACAAGACGGTGTTGTTGTTTCTACAGGAACAACGATGAGAGGTAAAGCGCAAGTTTATATCGAAAATGATAAAGATTTCACACTGCAAGTAACTGCGAATGGCCATAAAAATTATTCTAAACACATTACGGCTGTAACCCAAAGCGAGGTTATAACTGTAGCATTGAACAAATTAGTAATGTCTAGCAAAGGCGTTAAACCAAGAAAATAATAGCAAACCCAACTTTAAAAAAAGCATCATGAAAAAATTAGTATTAGGAATCGTAACACTTTGCCTTGTAGCTTCAACTCCAGCGTTTGCTGCAGAAGATGGAGGAATTGTAAAAAGTTCAGAAAGAGTTGCTGCAACCAACTTTTCAGTTAAAGTTAATTCTGGATCAGCTGCACTTGTAGGAGCAACCGTAAAATTATTCCAAGCAGGAGTAGAAATAGGATCTGCCGTTACCAATTCAAGAGGTATCGCTGCACTTTCTGTTCCAAATCAGGAAGCGGTAACTGTTAAAGTTTCTGCAACAGGATATACTCCAAAATCAAAAGAAGCATTTATTCCCAGTGAATCTGAAATTGTAGCTATGTCACTAAGCCAAATGATTCTTAAGCCAACTAACCAAAAAGTAAAGGCGAGAAAATAAGATTAGAACAAATTAAAATGAGCCCTACCTGTTTTCTTTTTAAGAAACAGAAGGGCTTTTTTTATGACTTCATTTTGCCAATCAATCCATTGATAAATTGAACCTAATGTTCCAAATTGTTCAGTGATTATGGTTCTAGTGAATATTATTTACATTGATTAATTATTAAATTTGTACTCCACCTTTATTAAATAACATCTCATGAAAAAACAACTTGTACCGATTATAGCTGTATTTCTATTAACAGGTTCTCCAGCTCTAGCATTAACGGAAAATTCTACCATTATAACTTTATCTGAAGTAGAAGGAGTCTCATTTGTTGTAAATGTTAATGGTGATGGAGCCATAAAAGCGGCCTCGGTTAGTGTATATAGAGGAAGTACTATTCTAGCTGCAGGTAAAACGGACGCAAGCGGAAATGCTAAAATTTCGATCGGAAATGCTGATACGAAAACGGTAACAATTAAAGTAAGAGCAGCTGGCTATAAATATTTAGTGAAAAGCGATATTGCAATTTCAGAAGGTCAAACGGTAAGCCTAACGCTAGAATCTACCAATATCGGTGCAACAGCTTTGGCTGATGCGAAAACTGAAATTGAGAAGAAAAATGCGGATCATAAAACGGAAGTAACAGCGTCTGAAAAGAAAACAGAGGGCATTAAAAAAGATGCGGCCGATATCGACAAGAAGACAGAAGATCTTCATAAAGATGTTGAAAAGACTGCAACGCACATTAAAGAAGTAAATACACACACAGCAGATGAGTTGAAGAAAGCTGAAGAGTTAAAGAAAGATGCCGCAACACATGTTCTTGATGCAGATAAAAAAGCGGAAGAAGATCGAAAAGCAAGAGAATCTGAAGCAAGAGCAAGAGAAACAGAAGGAAAGAAACAAGATGATGCGCTTGCAACTGCCTTAAAACTTCAGGAAGAAGAAGCTGCAAAGAAACTGGAAGACAAGGCGAAAAAAGCTGATAAGAAAGTAGAGAAGAAAGAAGATAAAATTGAGAAAAAGTCAGACAAGGAAATCAAAGAGATGGAAAAAGAAGCTGACAAAGAAATCAAGGAAGAAGACAAAGAGCTTAAAGAAAAAGAGAAAGAAGCGAAAGAAGAAGTGAAAGCAGCTGAAGAAAAAGCAAAAGAAGAGAAATCTGAGCTGAAGGAAACTGAAAAAGAAGAGAAAGAAGCGGAGAAATTAGAGAAAGAAGCAGAGTCTGAAGTTAAAGAAGCAGAGAAGTTAGAAGACAAAACGGACGGCTATAAAGACAAGATGGCTGGCATCGATGATGAGCAAAAGAAGCTTGATGATAAGCGTTCAAATTTAAAAGACGAGCAAAATGAGCTTGACAAAAGAGTTAAGAAGGGTAAAAAACTAGATAAGGTAAAAGAAGATCAAGTTAAACTTAACGAGAAAAACAGCAAGCTTGATGAAGATCAAGGTAAGATCGATGAGAAACGAACGAAATTGAAAAAGAAGTACAAAAAGTACTTATAGACTATAAAAAAAATATTGATCCGCTATTTCTTTATTGAAATAGCGGATTTTTTTTGCCCTGTATTGTCTACTTATAAATTATAGTTTTAATTACCAGATGACAAAACGTACGGCTAGAATTAAAAAAAGACTGAAGTATATCATATTGGTATGCCTTGCCTGGTTTGCCGTTCATAAAACACTAATAATCATTGATGGATTGAACGATGAGTTAGAACCTTGTCAAGTGGCGGTGATCTTTGGCAATAAAGTGAACGTTGACGGAAGCCTATCTGACCGATTAAAAGCAAGAGTTGATAAAGGATTAGAATTGTATCAAGCTGGCATTGTCCAAAAACTATTTGTTAGCGGTGGACTTGGAAGCGAAGGTCAGAATGAAGGAGATAAAATGGCCGAGTACTTTATTGCTCAGAGTGGGTTCTGTCGCATCTGTGAATTTTGACAACTTCTAGGACAATTTCAAAAATAAATTAATCTGATTATCAGCTAGTTAGTAATTCGGAAATCACAGATATTCTTCAAAAAAAGGCATGTTCTGCACAGATGCGACAGAACCGCATAAACATCGTATAAACCTGAGATTCGAATAGCCCAGACTCTACAATTGCCCGAAAGATATCCGTTTTCATTCGCGGTATCATATTCCCTCTTCCCTATCTTTCGTTAAATCGAAATGAAAATCATTTGTAAAGGAATACCGAAGTAGATATAGATATTCATCTTTAGACTTCCATAAACCTGTATATACTAACGTATACCGAAGTGTGCACCACAATTTTATTAAATGGAAAAGCAAAATAAAGAGAACATTATTGAATTATTCCATAATTCTTAAGCATGTAATTTCTTCGAAATTCATTGATCCGAGATATTAGCTTCTTGCCTTGCCATGAGAAAAATCCAAACAGGTTTGTAAAAACCGCATGCCAATCCATTATCGTAAAACATAAAAGTATCACCAATTGATAAATTGAAATCACAAGCAATAAAAGACGTATCATTTTCATACGAATAAACCCAAATGCGTAAACTATCATTTTCTTTAATTCCCCTCTATATGAACTTGACAATGAATCAGAAATAATTAGGGAATTATCTCCATCAATTGTGGTATCGACTTCACTTACCATATAGTGCCAAGATGTGCTTGCCGCGCCAACATAAGAGTGATAGCAAGTATGGTTAATCGAAGGATCAGTATTCAGAGTGTCATGTTGGGCATTGACTATATATCCAAATAAAACAAACGATATGATAAGTAGGATTCTCACTTCCATTTTATTACGGAAATTTTTATCGTAGACAGAATTCTAGAACCACTCACCAACGAACAGAAATAGATTCCAGAATTTTGATTGGATAGATCAAGACTTGCTCTACCCTCTTTGGAATTTAGATTAACAGATTTAACAACGTTACCGACTATGTCTGTGATGATTAGATTTTCAATTTTAATTGATGATTGGTAATCGATGGTAGAAAATCCCGAAGATGGATTAGGAAATAGCTCTAGATTCAATTCAGGTAGTTCAGATAACACCATAGCGCTGTCGCAAGTATCCCAAGAACTTAAGGTGTTACTTTGAAGAAGCCAACCATTCTGATAATGACAGTGATAGTAATTTACACCAGGAGTTGCGGCATTCCAGTGAAACCCCGACACAGGTCCAAATCCTTCAATCCATCTTTCACGATATATAGTCCCAACTTGACTTAGATTGAATTTTCTTGCAATCGATCCTGAAAACATAATTACAGAAATAGAGTCAAGCGTCCATGGTGTAATTGCGCCAAAAGGCGCTACTAATTCAATTGTATCTCCAACATTCATGTTAAAATCACATACTACGAATGATGTATCCAAATTATAAGAATGTGTGTAGACCACTCCTAAGTCTTGTCGAACTCCAAAATCACCTCCACCCAATGTATCTACCATCTTCAAATATTCATGTCCGCCAATTAAGGTGTCACCATCTGAATATACCCAATACGTAACCAAGCCAATCCCACTTTGCGAATAATAATATGAGTGATCTTGAGCAGGATCTAATGGAATATTAACTTGACCTTTGGCCAAGGTAACAACCCCAATTAATGCGTTGATTAATGCGATTAGTTTCATTTAGCAATTAAATTAATCAATTTAGAATTGAACGGCTTTGAATTGATAGCAAACAATCTTAATAATTACATCTCTATTTCGCCAAAACCAACTTAACAGAAGCAAGCTTCCTAGAACCACTAACCAACGAACAGAAATAGATTCCAGAATTTTGATTGGATAGATCAAGACTTGCTCTACCCTCTTTGGAATTTAGATTAACGGATTTAACAATGTTACCGACTATGTCTGTAACGATCAATTTTTCAATTTTAATAGATGATTGATAGTCGATTGAAAAAGATCCAGACGATGGATTAGGGAACGAATTGAGGTATAGTAATTGCCCAGACTCCTCAGTACTTACTGCGGGACAAGTTGGAATAAAAGAAGTTAATGAAAGAAAGTCGGATGTCTTAAATGTAAAGACATCTCTACCCCATGACTGTATGCTTGCATTCTGGAAATAGCTTGTGTCCCCGAACCATCCAGAACCAATAATTTCATTTGATTCTACTAATATTTTTCTTATCCCATTAGATCCACCGTAGATGTATTTGGCATCCTCCAATTCATAATTTTGATCGAACTGAGCAACAAAGGAACCGTCATCCCAAGAATTTGAAAGAACTACACTTGAACTGCCGATCGTCATTTGTTCAGAAAATTGACCCACAACAATAAAACCCATTTCGTCTGACACGTCAAACCAAGTCATATTTGCTGATTGAGTTGAGTTCAAGTCTGAAACACATACCATGTCCAGATTAGGATCTACTTGCGCAATAAACAGACTATAACCCGCTGGCGCTATTGTGGTTTGACCCGTCCAATGAATCGTGTCACGGTACTTGCCTGCTATAAAGGTTCTTGAATTATTAAATTCTATTCCAATAATCGTTGCCACGTTTCCATAGAATTGGGATTGGATCACTGAACCCGTCACTCCGCATCTTAGTAAAACCGAACCATAACCTGAATGCGTCAATTCTATTGCGCCTTCATCGAATATTGTGTCTCCACTGTTGTATAGTCCAATCATCAATTCAGGATTTCCAAGTGAACTAGGGTTTACTGCTAAACTTTTAACGTCCAAAGTATAGTCAGAATATATGTGTCTATTCCAAATCTGTCCCCCAGCGTCAGATGTTTTAAATACTGCCATGCCATAGGTCGATGGAGATGGTTGTACAAGAATACTAGATTGAAAATTGATGGAGTCAATAAACATCAAAGTACAGTAAATATTATCTAGATCATCGACAATCATATGAGTAATAAAATTTTGTGCAGATCCTGGATAAAAATTAGACCATAATGGGATGAAATTCGAATCAAGCTTCATCAAAACGGATGTGCGTGTGAAATCTGGAGCATAATATATGGTGTCTCCATTTAAGTAACAATTAGATTCAAAATTCAGTCCTAGAATTAATTCATCATTAGAATTAACCACAATTTGGCCATCAGTAAACCCTTTATCTCCTCCTAAATTTTCGACCCAAATAAAATTGCCAAGAGGATCTTGTTTGGTCACAAAATACTGTCCGCTATCTTGAGAATATGATTGTCCATTAATATTTACGGTTACTGCCAGTAATCCCAGTGTGTATATATTCCCCTTGGAATCGGTGCAGACATCCATAGAATGGTCTAAAAACGAACTTGAACAGTTAATCGAATTCCAACTAGTGCTGAGAGTATCTTGTCCATGCGAAATTACGGTAACAATTATAAACGAAACGGCAATTAGTAAACGCATAAGTCACAATTTACGAATTAACTAGCGAGTCAAAACCAACTTAACAGAAGCCAGTTTCCTAGAATCAGAACTCTGAGCGGAGCGATCACCAAACGAAGGGCGGTAAACCAAGGAACAGAAGTAGATTCCAGAATTTTGATTGGATAGATCAAGACTTGCTCTACCTTCTTTGGAGTTTAGATTAATGGATTTAACAACATTACCGACTATGTCTGTAACGATTAGATTTTCAATATCAACAGCTGATTGATAGTCTATAGTAAAATATCCAGTTGAAGGGTTTGGAAATATATTGATCTTTCCTAGGTTTTTTTGATTTTCAACTTCAAGTACATTCTGAAAAGTAAATGATCCGACAAACCCATTTGGACCAGAGTTAACCAACGAAATGGATTGACACAAATCGGAATTATTAATGAAATGACCTGCCGATAAAACTTCATTCCCAACTCCGTGATCAATGTCTTCCAATAACGTAAGGCTTGTTAAGTGTTCAATTGCCAATATATTTCCTATTGAATCCAAACCAACTAATAAAGGTATAGACATTGAATCCGCACTAATTAAAATACCATTAACCCCCATTTCAACATCATTAAGTTCGGGAATGTCCATCATACTAATCAGGTTCAAGTTTGAGTCCAATGTGAGCGAAAAAAATTCGCCTCCAACCAACAAAGATCCTAAGCAACTTAACGAGTCTGAATAATGTCCGAATAAAATTACTTTACCATTTTCACTACAATTAAGATAGACATCTGTTAGCAGAGCTGACGAAAATTGTATAGCACCTAATTCTGAATCATCTGAATCAAAAGAAATCAGAGAATAATTCAGTTTACCATTAGCGGAATCCATGTATAACGTAGATGGACCAAACTCAATTGTATCCATCATTTCCCCGATCAAAAACCTTCTCCCCGAATGTAAGCAGGTTATTGGTGACGGAAAAAAATTGTGATTGATCTGTGTTGAATAAAGCCAAACAGGTTGACCATTACTGTCAATTTTAGCCAATGGACTGTATATTCCGGATAACGCAGAACTATCTTGAATAGATATATCTGCAAATTCGAATAAATGAATGTTCCCATAACGATCGACACAAATATTTTCTCCTTGTGTTTCTGGAGTAATAATATGTTGTGACCATTTAAAATTCCCTAAAGAATCAAGTTTAAACAAGTAGTCTTCGCCAATTGATGCTGAAAGAGAAGTCGTATATGTGGAATCAAAAGTTATCGAACCCGTGAAATACCCCAAAACAATAATATCACCTGATTCGGTTATTTCTACATCCTTATTTATATGCTCTCCTCCCGATGGCCGATAGGTCCAATCAACATTTCCAAAAGTGTCAAATTTAATTACGATTGAGTTCTCTACAAAAGGTAATTCGGGAAAGAAAATTGTCCCTCCAATTTCCACTGTATCAAAAAATGATCCTACCATAACAAGGTCTCCATTTTTAGTATGCGCTATATCCCCTGCGTCAAACCAGGGCTTATCAAATTCATACACCCAATCACAGTCAAACTGAGCTTTCGAATCTAAACACCATAGATTGAACGTGATCACAAAAAATAAAATGAATCTGCGTTTCATAGAATTTCAATTTACGAAAAGGAATTAAGAAGACTCAATGAGCTAAAACCACCTTCACAGAAGCCAACTTCCTAGAACCACTAACTAACGAACAGAAATAGATTCCAGAATTATGATTGGATAGATCAAGACTTGCTCTACCCTCTTTGGAATTTAGATTAACGGATTTAACAACGTTACCGACTATGTCTGTAACGATCAATTTTTCGATTTTAGTAGATGATTGATATTCGATTGTAGAATAGCCAGAGGATGGGTTTGGGAATGACCTTAATTTTAATGCAACATGTTCTTCAAGATTTAAAGCCCCTAGACAGACGAAAGTTATCGAATCACTCATTTGAAAATGTTTGTTTGCATCAGAGTTAAAAGCATATGAAACGACAGTAAAACAAGCTTCGCCACTGAATGGAAGACCAGTAAATGCATCTTCCCAAATTTTAAATGTTGTATCCACGCCCATATCCGATGCATTAACCATTTGAACAGCAACGCTAACACCTACAGCTGAATCATAGAGATAATCAATTATCTGCGCAACACCATTCTGAATATCACATTGAAAAACGGGTCTTGAGAGATTTACGTTATGTAAATCAGAAGAACTTAAAGAATCACTCAATGTTTGGTAAACGATAAATCCTTCAAATCTGTAAATACTATCAAAAGGAGGAATGGCAAATCCAAAATCTGGATCAAAAAATGGGTCTAACCATGCATAATCTTGATTGGCGTTGTTTCCTGTTAAGTCATTTTGTAAAGTTCCATTAATGGTATCACCCAGCATAGCTATGTTCATCACGGGCGCATCAGGATTCTGACTAAATCCCGATAACGGTATTATCAAGCAAACAACGTAGAAAAAAACTTTCATGGTAACAAGTTACGAAAATAAGAAGCCTGAATTCGACCATAATGCGCTCAAAATATACAAGTCTAACCACCCCCAACTTACGTTTCTAAGGCTTTCAAGGGGGCAAAGTCGTACAATGATGTTATTTGCAAAGCACCTACTACTAATTCAAACTTGCTCCAACATCCAATATTTGGCGAGAACTGTCCCAGAATTTATAATTGAAATGAGGTAAGTACTTCGAATCATTAGATCAAGATGAACGAAAAGGAATTAAAAAGCCTCATTTAGCCAAAACCAATTTAACAGAAGCCAGTTTCTTAGAATCACTCACCAAAGAACAAAAATAGATTCCACATTGATAGATTTGTGATATATTTATACGAATGAGATTTAACAGCTAAATACTGTTTTCATTACCATCTAATCGAACCCAAGACGTTAATAAATGAAAAGACTTCTATTGCTCTTAACTGCCCTTGCGCTAATGGTAAATTGCTTAGCACAAAATGTGAAAATAGAGAAATTCAAATCTCTTATTGCCGATGCCTCTGAACATGACACCGTAATTGCAAATGCATATGAAGCACTTACGGAGGCGTACTATTCATTAAATACTGATTCCATGTCTTTTTTCTGCCAAGAAGGGAAGTCATTTGCCGAATCTAAAATAGCAACTGAAACTGACTCTATTATTCTCCGATCACTGCGCTTGACTATGTGCAGTATTGAGAACAACATTGCTTCAGTGCAATATATTAGGGGAGATACGAAAGGAGCAATTATAAATTTTGAAAGAGGTTTAGCCATTGCGCGAGACCTTGAAGACCGATCTCAAATTGCAACATTCCTCACAAACTTAAGCCTATTGAATAAAACGATAGGGAATATTCCAGAAGCGTTGGAATGTCACCGTGAAAGCATAGCAAATTTTGAAGAACTCGGAGATACCTCAAGTTTATGTACCGTACTAGTGAACTTGGGCGTTTTGTACAAGGAACTGAAAGATTTTAAAAATGCAAAAAAACAATACGACAGAGCACAAGAGTTGTATATGCTTGCAGGTGATAGAAAAGGACTCTCTCATGTGTACATCGCTCAAGGAGCGATAGAAACAATGCTTAAAAATTACGCAGAATCAATGAGAATCAACCGAATCGCGTTAGCTATAAAAATAGAGGTTGATGATCATTATGGAGAGGCGCTTGCCCTTTCAAATATGGGCCAAATAAAGCTGGTGACGGGCAATCTGGATTCGGCCATATTTTACTTTGAACGCAGCATGAATAGCTACCCAGCTCAAACAAATTCTAGGACCTATACTTCCTTATACACCAACCTAGGAACTACATACTATAGAAAAGGAAATTATAAAAAAGCCAGACATTATGCGGAGCTAGCGTCTGAGTTATTGGAAGCTAACAACAATGTCGGAATTGCTTATAAAACGTATCATTTGATGGCTAATATTGAAAAACAAGCTAAGAATTGGCAAACGGCTTACAAGTTCAAAGCGCTGGAGCTAACCCTGTACGATAGCATTAAAAATCAGGACAATGTCCGTGCGATGGCTGAGAACGAATTTGAATATACATATGGCAAAAAACGTTTTGCCGATAGCCTTATCAGACAGGAAGAACAGAAAACCGCTGAGCTAATAATATCCAAAGAAAAAGCAGAGACAAAACAGCATAAGCTGGAAGCCGAACAGCGACAGCAGCAAATATATTTCCTTTTCGGGGGGTTAGGAATTACATTGGTTTTTGGTGTATTCATCTTTAGTCGTTTTAGAATCGCGAAACGTCAGAAAGCGATTATAGTAACGCAAAAAAGGCAAGTAGATCTTGCGTACGACCAACTTGAAGAAAGGAATACGGAGATAACAGATTCCATTGTATATGCTAAGCGAATCCAGTCTGCTATCCTTCCTCCCGCTAAAATGGTAAAAGAATATCTTCCTGATTCTTTTATTCTTTACAAGCCAAAAGATGTGGTTGCGGGAGACTTTTATTGGCTGGAACAACAAGACGGAAAGATTCTATTTGCAGCTGCAGATTGCACAGGTCATGGTGTACCAGGTGCAATGGTCTCTGTAATTTGCAACAATGGACTTAACCGGTCAGTGCGGGAATATGGCCTAACTGATCCTGGAGAAATACTAGATAAAACAAAGGAAGTTGTCATTCAAGAGTTTGAGAAATCCGAAGAAGAAGTAAGAGACGGAATGGACATAGCAATTTGCGTCTTAGAAGGAAACACATTAAAATACGCAGGTGCTAATAACCCTTTATGGATTATTCGAAACGGAGAAATATTAGAGACTAAGGCGGACAAACAACCAATCGGTAAATACGCTGAACTAGAACCTTTTACTACACGCACAATAGCGCTTTTAAAGGGCGATATTATCTATGTGTTTTCCGATGGATATGTAGATCAATTTGGCGGGGATAAAGGAAAGAAATTTAAGCCCTCGAATTTTCGAAAACTCCTCCTCTCTTTTCAAGATCAGACGATGGAAGATCAAAAATCTCTTCTGGATGAAGCTTTCGAGACATGGCGTGGAGCGATCGAACAAGTTGATGATGTTTGCGTAATCGGAGTGAGAATATAATATTCGAACATCGATTTAAGCAGCTTGCCCTGAACTTGATTCAGGGTAATCGGACTGAAAGTATGAAATTCAGAGTAAAAGGAAGCTCGTAGGCCATGTAGGAGGAGGGATTAATTTAGAAAGGCAAAACCTAACTATGGGAATTAAGAACTAGTGGAGAGCTTCCATGCTCAAAAGTAAAAGGCCAATAATATTACAAGATTGAGGACATTGAACGGGTAATGGAAACCAACTACAGTTAGAAGATAATGTTTCGGTTCTGCTTCAGCCAATATGGCCATGAACCTAATTAATAACGGTACATGGCCTTTTGTTTAGTCTGGCCATGACCAAAACTATACTGCCAGATAGAATGTTCCTCGTCCCACTCCTTGCGCCTCGATTTGATTCATTTTTACAAGTTTGGATAGTGTTCTTTTCAAAGTTGGAATAGGAATTCCTAGTTTTTTCGAAATTTTACCAGTACTAATTCCAGAAGAATTCTCGATTAAGGTCAAAACAGATTTCTCCTTTGCATTTAAACTTGCTTTTGCACCTGTACTTGTCAATTTATCCATTAGTTGGCCCTGAATATTTGCGAGACTGCCAAATAAGAAGTTGAGCCAAAGACTTATATCCTCATTTGGTCTTTCACTTTGGCAGGATTTTAATACCTGATAATATTCATTTTTTCTGCTCTCGATCTCATGTTCAAGACTCACAAATTCGATCCATTTGTAGCCATGCTTTAGTAAAAGCAATATAGTAAGCAGTCGACTTAATCTACCATTCCCGTCTTGGAATGGGTGTATACTAATAAATTCATATGCAAAGACGGCACACCTCACCAAGGGATCTACTTCTTGTTCCTTTTGATACCAATCGATTAAATTTATCATAGCATCTTCGGTTTCTGCACCGGGAGTCGCAGTCTCAAATATTATCTGTTTGGTTCCATCTGTTAAAGTGGCTTCTACACTATTACTGTGTTGTTTGTAAAGACCTCTGTGCCATTCATCTTCTCCTCTGTGACTAAGTAGTAGATTATGTAAGTTTTTAATGTTCCCTTCGGTAATGTCAATGTCGCCATGTTGAGAGGAAATTAAATCCATAACCTCAAAATATCCCACTACTTCTTGTTCATCTCGCTCTTCTAATTGAGATATGTCAAGGTTCTCAAGAAGTACATCGATTTGCTCGTTACTTAGTTTGGATCCTTCAATTCTAGTCGAAGCCCCAACACTTCGAACCGTTGCAACTGATTTTAATTGCTTTAGGCTAGCTCCTTCACGTTTCTCAATTGTTCCCCAGGAAGCATCGAATCGGTTCAATTTCCCGATGCTGTCAATTAGATTCCAATCCAGCTTGAGTTGTAATGTATGCACTTTTACCATATTGCTAATGTACGGATTTATTGAACACGTGATCCGTAAGGAGCTGCAAATATACGAAGATGATCCGTAAAAATGATCCGTAAAGAGCTGTAAGCATCTGAAAGTGATCCGAAAAATACTGTTTCAACCCAGTTCCAGGTTCAAATAACTTGTAGCCATGGTAATCAAAAGCATGAGCGCGCGATAGTCTGGCCTCGCGGAGCGAAGCTGGTGCTAATTGGAATGTCGGGGATTACTCGCTCATTGCATTCGCTCGTGATTCCGTGGAGGGGAGCCTTGCAACCAAAGGGCTTCGCGGAGCGAAGCTGCCTTTTTATTTTGCTCTGTTTCTTGAAGCGGAGCTTCAGAAACTTAGCCAAATAAAAAGGGCTTCCGATAAATCGGAAGCCCTTTGGTTGCGGTGAAGGAGGGATTCGAACCTACCGCCTAAAGTCTTTGTTTAATGGGGTTTTACACTGTTGAAAAGTTTGAGGTCAAACATAGGTCAAACTTTAAAACCCATTGACTCATATTTTTCAATATTGATATTGAGAAATTCGAAAAAATTTCTAGTATTCCAAACTGGCTTAACTTGTTTCTGACCAACAGGCACAGTATTAGAGTATACCGAGATTTCTAACGGTACAACCAAATCATCTGAATTTTCCTTAATGGTACAAACATATTTATACTCCGCTGATGAGTATTGATATTCATTTCCATTTTTTGAACTAGCTCCGAGAAGAAGTATATCAATTATTTCTTCTAATCCTTTGGGCGTTGCGATTCCCTTAGATTCGCAGATTAACAGTTTAGATTTTAATAAATTGGTGTCGCCAAGTTTAGAAAGAAGTGCTATTGCCCCTGTAGTTGGAAGTCTGGTATAATGATAATCTTGAAAACTAGCTTGGTCGTCTCTCAAACTTAAATAGGTTTTTACAATCCCTTCATTTCCAATTTTCAGAATATCACGGAGAGAAAGAACGCCTGCCATTATTAAAATATAACATATTAATTCAAAACTTCTTTGAACTGAGGGAAATCGATCCTGTCCAAAAGAACCTTTTCCAAGCTCTCTCAATTTGCTGAGCATCATATCTCTATTATTATAATGGAAAGGACTTATGCTGAAATATTTATTTATATACCCTCCAAAATCAACGTTTTCTCCATAACGATGACTAAATATATTCATGATGTTTTCATAGTCGCAAACGGCAATAATTTTATCAAATCCAAATTTGTTATTAGTATTTTCCTTTCCATCCGAGTATAAGTCATAATGAGCGGAAACCACGTTTAATATCCTAAACATATGATCAGGATCGATTCTGTCTAAATCCTCGATAATTAGAACGTTTTGTTTTGATTCTTTAATTGCAAGCTGTTCAAGCATCTGCCTGATGATTTGAGTGAAAAAATTATCCTCAAAAATGCTACCTTCCTCTTCGTAAACCTGATTTATGTACTTTTTTACTTCCTCTTCATCGTCAATTTGTGCTTTCTTATGAAACTTGAAATAATCGTCCTTAAATTTTAACAATTTAACAATTACTGGATATGCCACCTTTCCAATATCAGGTAACATAAGAGCTAAAGGCGCTACTAAATGATCTAACTTATCCTCGGCATGAAATGCTAAAGTTTCTATATAATTAAACTTCGTGGCATCGAACTCTATATCATGACTAAGTAGCTGAAACAGTAAATCGGCTTTTACGTATCGGAAAATATCACGATTTGTAGCTACGGAGTAATTGATAGGAAAAACCTTGAACACGTTAAATTCACCCTTCTTTTTATCAAAAAACAAACTTAAGAAAGTTGTTTTTCCATGACCATAAGGAGCAGAGAAGAGGATTTTTGTGTTTTCAGGTCTAGGGAAATGATTTTCAAACTTTTCTAAAGGATCGGAAATATTTATCAAATCAATTTCTTGGTAATTAATTTCAACTTTTATCTTTTTCTTAGAACTTGCCAAATTCGATAAAAGCCTCAATTCCAACTTTATAATATTATTTAAACTAAATGGCTTATTAAAAACAGCTTGTCCATGATTATTAGTTCTCAAAAAATCAATTCTTCCAACCTGTCCATTACCCTTCCTTGATTCGAATTTATATTCAATTTGATACATTGGCGCTCCACTTTCTTCAAAGGAACTAAATGACATATTATAAAGTCCAAAAAAACCAATTTCAGGATTAATATCAATTTCAACCCATTCTTTAAGGGAACTCAAAGTTATATTTCTAGTCATAAGTGCAAAAGTCAATGTTGACATCTAATTTACGCCCATTTGAGCCCCTTTACATGTATAATTGTTAACAGATTCTACTGGCTTATTAACACCTAAATAAGTTAAAGCCCGTGGCTTTAATTTTAAAAAGTACATGTGATTCTAGGAGTAAAGATTAAATCTACATCGGAGTTTGGATTGTTTCCGAAAATCTTATTTTCAATTGAAAATTCAAATCCAATTTTGTTTTTAAGAGCCCCAGCATAAGACAATCCAATTCCAATTCTTAGTTCATGCCATGTGCCTTTGTACCCAGGAGGACCTTCATACCTTGTATTGAAATGGTGAAAGCTTAATTCTGTGAAAGGTGAAAGCTTTCTGTTTATAAAATTATATCTCACAGGAATTACCGTTTCGAAATGTCTATAAAATGAACCATTTTGGGCATATCCAAATTCTAAACCTAGGCTAAGTTTCTTTACGATAAAGTAAGAACCTCTCACTTTCACCCCACCAGCGGCTCTGGTAGAATTCCACCCTCCTTTAGCGGATAATCCTACACTTATTTTGTTTTGGTCAAATAAATCAAAACTAGACTGCCCCATAGCATTAATGCTACAAGTGAAAAGCAGTATAATTAAAACACATTTTAAAATTTTCATAGAAATTCGGCTAACGCATATATTTAAAGTTAATGAACTAAAATTAACTTAACAGAAGCCAGTTTTCTAAATTCAGAAACCAACGAACAGAAATAGATACCAGAATTTTGATTAGATAGATCAAGGCTTGCTCTACCCTCTTTGGAATTTAGATTAACAGATTTAACAACATTACCGACTATGTCTGTAACGATCAATTTTTCAATTTTAATTGATGATTGATATTCGATTGTGGAATATCCATAAGTTGGGTTTGGGTAAGCCTCAATAACATTCCCTATTTGTTCTTCAATTAACCCAACGCCATTACAGCCAAGGTCAATACAGCCAAAACTGTCGGTTCTAAACATCCACATGTCTTGAGACAGCCCTGCATCCGGGAAGACCACTCCAATGCACAACAAACTTTTATCCCCTAATTCTTCGAAATCATAGATATAATGATCATTTAAACGCTTGTCAGGCCTTCGCTGCCAAATTTCAGCGCAACTACTATCAACCTTAACAATCCATCCCTGAGGGTCGCTTAACAGAGGGGATTTTACAGAACCTACTGCTATGAAAGAACCATCTTCTAATTCATAACCAGCATGCAAATTTCCTTGTTCTATGTCTACTTGATCGAAAATAATCTGGTCCACAATAAAACCACTTGAATTGAGCTTAGAAATTTGCCCTGTAAACCCGGCAACTGTGGTCCACCCGCCATAACACCAATACCAGCTCTTTCCAACCGTTATACTTCCAGACTCAGCTCCACTTACAGTTCCATAATCGCGCTCCCAATCAAGTCCTCCTGATTCATCTACTTTGACCAAATGCAAATTACCATTTGCTTCAATGCTAGAATTAAACCCCGAAAGAATATATCCTGAGTCAAGTCCAGGGCTTATTGAGTATGCTAAATCATTGTTAAGTCCACCGGAAGAACTGCTATTCAAAACATTCCCTGAAGTGTCTGTTTTCATGTAGAAATAGTCCCAATTCTGTGCTGGCGAATATTTATACCCACAAAAAACATAATTAGAATCATTACCCATACATCCTCCAACCAACTGCATTTGAAGAGAATTAAATTGAAAATACTTCGACCAAACTAATTGTCCGTTCTTTTTCATTTTAAATGCATAAGCTCTAGCAGTGTCTTTTACTATAACAGATCCGTATCCAATTAAATGCTCATAACCATCATAATAGAATCCCAATTTACCGGCATACAATTGAATCGAGTCAGAAATTATAAAATCAACAATCTTATTTCCGTTAGTGTCAAATTTGGAAACGACAATATCTCTATTTACCAGGTCTGTTGTCCATCCCAGAGTATAAAGAGTATCATCAATCATTTCACACCCTATTCCGGTTTCCGCAGCTCCCCAATCGTAAGTATTATTGAAGAATTGTTGGGCGCTCCCTATATATCCAACTAAAACAAACGATATGATTAGGAGAATTCTCACTTCTATTTTATTACAGAAACTTTTATCGTAGATAGAATTCTAGAACCGTTTACCAACGAACAGAAATAGATTCCAGAATTTTGATTGGATAGATCAAGACTTGCTCTACCCTCTTTGGAATTTAGATTAACAGATTTAACAACGTTACCGACTATGTCTGTG
>JBLIOB010000061.1:0-17993 GCA_047639575.1 Parvicellaceae bacterium | reverse complement strand
CGGAAACAGCGCTAATTGAAGTACTTAACATGTCGTTTGACCCGTCAGCATCACCAGTAGCAACAACAGTAACATCAACCGCGTAATTGTTACCAGCAACAGCAGTCAAGGCTGTGCCATGCGTAAAGTTGTAAGCATCACCAAAGTTCAAGTTCACTGTGAACGTTTCGTTGTATGGTCCTGTTCCATCATTCCAAGTAATATCGATAGAAGTAATGTTAGCAGCACCAAGGTTAGTTACAGTACCTTCAATACTTACAGCGCCAGCTGCAACAGTAGGAGCAGTTGTGATAGCAGTCATTTCCATGTCTACGTTAGCAAGTGCATCAATAGATACATCGTCAATCATTAAACCTGATCCCCAACCTGCATTGTCTTCATAATTGAATACAACATTGATAGTTTGACCTGCGTAAGCAGCTAAGCCTTCAGCTACAGCCGTCCATACGTGTGCACCACTTCCGTTAGTAGCAGCAAGAGTTTGAGCAACAGTAAATGTAGCACCTCCATCAGTAGAAATACCTAGTTCTGCGTATTCACCATAGTAAGCTCCAAGTGTATACTCAAAACTAAGTACGTGAACTCCTGAAGCAGGAACAGCGATAGCTGGAGAAATCAATTTCTCAGCTGCTTTATCACAGTTGCAGATGTCATCGTTTGTTCCTGCATATCTAGTATGTGCAGGAATAGCGTAATAAGCACTACTGTAGTCATTAGTAGATTGCCAACCACCGTCAGTTGAGTTCGTTGCCTGTGTCCATCCAGATGGAAGCGCTGGTACAGTAACTCCCTCGAAATCTTCTAAGAAGATTTGAGCTGAAGCGCCTGCTGCCATTGCTAGTACACATGCAGAAAGTAATATTTTTTTCATAGTCAATTTAATTAATGATTGTTGTTCAATTATAAGGTTTAAGTAAAATACGCTGTAAAAGTCTAACATTTCTTCCTATTAACCTATAGGATTCGTATCAAAGTAATTGGAATCCTATTGATAGGTTTAAGATCTCAATAATAATTTAGGATTGGTTTGAGTCCGTTGCCATTCCCTTATAGCTTTGAAAGAACAAAACCAACCAAGTAATATGAGCAAGCTAATTGTATTATTAATGATACTAATATCGGTTTCGGCTTTTAGTCAGGCCTTTATGATCACTGATGAGAATTTTAATGATGTGACCAATTCGATGATAACGGTCAGCACCGCTAATCCTACGAATGATTCGACCATGCTATATACAACGAAACTTTACGTTCATAACTTAACCTCATCAACGATGATTGCTAAGGAGAAGAGAATTGAAACAACATTGTTGCCTGGTTCTTCGCATTATCAGTGTTTTGGAATTATTTGTTATGGAAATGAAATGATGGGTGATATCACAATATATCCAGATGCTGCAGATCCGGAGTATTTAGATGTTGAAACAATGGCAGCAAATGACACTTCGATATATAGGTGTTAATTTAAGGCAAGAGCAGCAGTTGGAGGTGCATGTATTCGACACGTTGTATTTGCCTCTGCAAAGCCCACCGATTCAGTTTATGTTGATGTGTGCTTGGACGTTCTTACTGGTGTCGATGAAGTCAAAGAAGCATCTAGCCTCAAAATATTCCCTAACCCCGCGATTTCTGAATGCCGGGTGGGTTTGACAGGTGTCAATGTAAATGGAATCGGTTATAGGTTAGAAATGTTCAATGCGTTAAGTGAAAAGGTAAAGTCAACTAGTATTCCAATTTGAGGCTAAATTCACCAACCTTGATGTGTCAGATGTACCTAAAGGGCTCTATTTATTTGTTGTTGATAAAGGGGGGGATCCAATTAAAACAGGGAAAATAGTTGTTTCTAGGTAGCGTGTTGATCTGTTTAATGGTATCATAATTCTGGATTTGTAGGTGGGTGAAGTTGGAATCCTATTATTACAGCTTTTCAATGTTATTGGAAACTCTTTAAATTTCTACCCGTTTAATCTATATATTTGAGAGTATACAAACACACATTATGAAGAAACTATTACTTATCGCACTTGCATTCACAATGACTGGGGCAATTGCTCAAACTTTTCAGATTCAAGACCCTTCGGGAGCAGATGTCACAGATGGGACATACAACTTGTCTGGGCCAAACTCTCCAGCTGATCCCTTTTTCAAATATACTGTTAATTTCACCGTAGTTAATACCACTGGAACTTCAATTACTTCTAAAGTGAAAAGAATTGAAACAGGTGTTTTGGCTAATACGTCACATTACCATTGTTATGGTATTTGTTATTCTGATATTCTTGCTGGAGCAGATTACATTTTTCCAGAATCAACTGATCCAGCATTTTTGGACTATGTAGATTTGGCAGGAGCAGGTACTGCAGTGATCAATACTTATTTCAAACCAAAAACAGGAGTTGGAACTGCTACTTTTAGGTTTGTAGTATTTGATGATGCTAACCCAAATGATTCTGCATATGTAGATATCGTATATGATATTCATGCTTTTACTGGAGTAGAAGACTTAAAGCAAAACCTTGATGTTAAACTTTTCCCAAACCCAGCAAACAACAATGCTACTGTTAGCTTTAGTGGAAATGAATTGGAATCAGGAAATATGACACTTGAAGTTTCTGACATGTTAGGTAAAAAGCAAAAAGAAATTCAATTAGCTGCAGCACAAAAACAAGTTGCAATTAATACTGAATCTTTAAAAGCCGGAATTTATTTCGTGTCAATTAGAAAAGATGGCCAAGTACTTAGAACTTCCAAACTAATGGTAAAACACTAAGTTTAACGATACTATAATTTAAGGTGGCTCATTATGGGCCACCTTTTTTTTGCTTAATACTTTAATGTCAATTATTTTGATTCTTCCAGTAAAGACTTAATTGCCATTGGAACACCAACAGTAGCTTTTTCCTTAATAACGTGCAAATTGTCTACATCTGTTAAATGAATGTACTGAGGGTCTATTAAAAATTTCTTTACTCTGAAATTTGAGAAATGAATTAAGCCGGCTGCAGGGTACACGTTTAATGATGTTCCTACTATTAGCAATACATCCGCCTTCTTTACAATCTCTTGAGCTACTTCTATATTAGGGACAGCTTCTCCAAACCATACAATATGAGGCCTTAGTTGTGACCCTTTTTCACAAAGAGCCCCTTGCGCAATTCCACTATCATCTACGTCATAAACCAGGCTCTCGTCAATTGAACTTCTACATTTAGTTATTTCTCCATGCAAATGAAGCACATTAGTAGATCCTGCTTTTTCATGAAGATTGTCAATGTTTTGAGTAATAATTGTGACGTCAAAGTGCTTTTCTAAGTCGGCAATTGCTTGATGAGCGCCATTCGGAATTGCCTTAATTGCTTGATCTCTTCTTTTATTGTAAAACTCTAAAACTAGCTGTTGGTCTGCTTTCCAGGCTTCTGGTGTGGCAACATCCATGACATTATATTCTTCCCAAAGACCATCTGAATCTCTGAAAGTTTTTATGCCACTTTCGGCACTAATACCGGCACCACTAAATACAACAAGTTTCTGCATGATTGAATGTTGTGAATTTACAATAATTATTTAGTCCTGATCAACTAAAGAATTGGGTTCACCATTCTTCAGAATTTTTAACTTTGCGCTTGCCTTTAATTTTGGAAACCCCAAAAGGGACGTATTAAAACTATTCATTTGAAAAAGAAGAATCAAGACGCATTAGATTATCACTCGAGTGGAAGAAAAGGAAAAATTGAAGTCGTTCCCACAAAGCCATACAGTTCTCAAAGGGATTTATCTTTGGCGTATTCGCCAGGTGTTGCAGAGCCTTGTCTTGAAATAGCGAAGGACAAATCTAAAGTGTATGAGTATACCGCTAAAGGAAATTTAGTAGCGGTAATCTCAAATGGAACTGCTGTATTAGGTCTAGGCAATATCGGGCCTGAGGCATCAAAACCAGTAATGGAAGGTAAAGGTCTTCTTTTTAAAATATTTGCAGACATTGATGTGTTCGATATTGAGGTAGATGCGGAAGACATTGATTTATTTGTTAATACGGTAAAGGCAATTGCGCCAACATTTGGAGGTATTAACCTAGAAGATATTAAAGCACCTGAGGCATTTGAAATTGAAAGACGCCTTAAAGAAGAATTGAATATTCCAATCATGCACGATGATCAGCATGGAACTGCTATTATTTCTTCTTCGGCCTTAATTAATGCTTTGGAAATTGCGAACAAAAAAATAGGCGAAGTTAAAATAGTGGTAAATGGCGCTGGTGCTGCTGCTGTTTCTTGCTTGAGATTATATGTGGCCCTTGGCGCTAAAAAAGAAAATATTTTAATGCTCGATAGCAAGGGTGTTGTGTCAACAGGACGAGAAGGACTAAATCCGCAGAAAAAAGAATTTGCCAGAAAGACGGAGATAAAAAGCTTGGCGGAAGCAATGAAAGGCGCGGATGTTTTCTTAGGATTAAGTAAAGGAAATATTGTTTCTCCAAAAATGGTTCAATCCATGGCCGCTGATCCAATTGTATTTGCATTGGCAAATCCGGATCCAGAAATTTCCTATAAAGACGCGATGGATGCTCGGGAAGATGTGATTATGGCAACTGGTAGATCAGATCATCCAAATCAGGTGAACAACGTGCTCGGTTTTCCTTTCATTTTTAGAGGTGCGCTAGATGTTAGAGCTACTGATATTAATGAAGAAATGAAATTGGCCGCTGTAAGAGCGATCGCAGAATTAGCTAAGGAATCAGTTCCTGAGGAGGTTAACATTGCTTATGGCGAACGAAACATTTCATTTGGAAAAGATCAAATTATTCCAAAACCGTTGGATCCACGATTAATTACTGCTGTAGCTCCGGCAGTAGCTAAAGCAGCGATGGAGTCAGGTGTAGCCCAAAACCCGATTGAAGACTGGAAGGCTTATGAAAATGAGCTGATAGAAAGAATGGGTCTGGATGATAAGCTGATGAAAAAGATTACACAGCGTGCAAGAAGAAAGCAACAACGTGTAGTGTTTGCAGAAGCTGATAATTATAAAGTATTACGGGCCGCCCAAATTATTGCCGAGGAAGGAATTGCAATTCCAATTTTATTAGGACATCGCGAAAAAATCGAAGCGATGATCGAAGAGAATGCTTTAGAATTAGATTGCGAAATAGTAGATCCAAGGGCAGAAGAGCAAAGAGAAAATAGATCTCGCTTTGCAGAGATGTTGTTCGATAAAAGGAAAAGACGAGGAATCACTTATAATGAGGCCTACAAATTAATGCGAGAGAGGAATTACTTTGGCGCAGGTATGGTTGAAATGGGTGAAGCAGATGCTATGATATCTGGTTTAACTAGAAATTACCGGGATACAATCAAACCTGCTTTACAGGTTATTGGTATTGACGAAGGAATCAACAAGATTGCAGGAATGTATATTGTGATTACAAAGCAAGGCCCTTTCTTTTTTGCAGATACTACTGTAAATTATGACCCAACCCCACAAGAGTTAGTGGACATCACAAGATTGGTTGATAAAGTCGTTAATCGGTTCCAAATTAATCCAAGAATAGCTTTCTTATCATATTCTAACTTCGGTTCTTCTGAAGGTCCAGATGCAGTAAAGATGAGAGAAGCGGTTAAAATTCTTCACGAACAACATCCGGAAATTGTTGTGGACGGAGAAGTTCAGGCAAATTTTGCACTGAATAGACAATTGATGCGAGAAAACTTCCCTTTTTCAGAACTAGCGAAGAAGAAAACTAATACATTTATTTTTCCGAATTTATCTGCCGGAAACATTAGTTATAAATTAATGCAAGAATTAGGTGGAGCTGAAGTGATAGGACCAATTTTATTAGGAATGAGAAAGCCTGTTCATATCTTGCAAATGGGTAGTTCGGTGAGAGAAATTGTGAATATGGCTACTATTGCAGCCGCAGATGTTCAAACAAGAAAATAATGATAGATCAGCTTAGTGGTAGACTTATTGAATTTTCACCTGCACATGCGGTGATAGATTGTAATGGAGTTGGATATTACTGCCATATTACTTTAAATACGTTCACTCAATTAGGTTCAAAAGATCATGTGACTTTGAAAACACATTTGGCAATTCGTGAAGACGCACATGTACTTTACGGATTTTCAGATGAAAACGAACGTCAGATGTTTAGACTTTTGATTTCAGTATCGGGAGTCGGTGCCAGCACCGGTCGTATGATCTTGTCTGCTCTTTCTCCAGGAGAAGTAGCAGCAGCTATTGCAAATGAAGATGTGGATTTGCTGAAAAGCATTAAGGGAATTGGCGCTAAATCAGCTCAGCGAATCATTATTGATTTAAAAGATAAAATTGAGAAGATTGGCGTTTCGGTTGACATTTCAATGGATTCGGGCAATACTATCAAGAATGAGGCGTTATCTGCTCTAGTTGTTTTAGGGTTCGATAAGAAAGCTTCAAATAAGATACTTGATAAAGTGATGGGTGAGGAATCAGGAATGGGAGTGGACGAAGTAATCAAAAGAGCATTAAAAAGACTGTAGATAACAGCCACATTGAATAGCGTACAAAAATATTTACTCCGATTGTTTTCATCTACCATTGCTCTAATGGTAATATGGACGGCAACAGCTGCGTCAGGAATTTATAGTTCTTCTTACGATGCTAGTTGGAGCGCTCCAACTGCTTATGATGATGAGGGTTATGTTGATTTCAACAGCATGAGATCAGTTAAAGTAGATTCACCAGATATTGACTTAATATATCCTTTAAACGATCCAGTTGATCCAACTCAAGATGCTAATAATTTAATTGATCTAGAAGACCCAGAAAACATTAATAATAATGTTTACTACGACCCTGTAACTGGCCAGTACATTTTTAATTCAACTGTAGGAGAGGATTTTGATTATCGGAATTCATCTTTTATGACGAAGGATGAATACTTCCAATATGATTTAGATAAATCGCTCGATGAATATTGGAAAAAGCAAGTAGCAGGAGAAGGAATTGGAGAAACCTCCTTAATCCCCCACTTAAATGTTGGAGGAGCCAAATTTCAAGACATTTTTGGAAGTAATAAGATTAACATTCAACCTCAAGGATCAGCTGAATTAAGATTTGGAGTTAATATTTCTAGGACAGATAATCCGCAGCTTCCAGAAAAGCAAAGAAGAATTACAACGTTTGATTTTGATGAAAAGATTCAATTAAATGTTACCGGTCAAATTGGTGAAAAATTAAAATTACAGACGAGCTATAATACAGAAGCAACATTTGATTTTGAGAATCAAATGAAGTTAGAGTATACTGGGTTTGAAGATGAAATTATAAAGAAAATAGAAGCAGGAAATGTTAGTTTACCACTGAACGGATCCCTGATCCAAGGAGGTAGTTCTTTGTTTGGATTAAAGACTCAGCTTCAATTTGGAAGAGCAACCGTAACCTCAATTTTCTCTCAACAAAAAGGACAACGGAAAGAGATTAATGTAGCGGGTGGAGCGCAGGTAAGTGAATTTGAAGTGAGCACGGATAATTATGAAGCGAACAAACACTACTTCTTAAATTATTATCACAGAAACAACTATGACGATGCCATGGTTGATCTACCAATTGTAAATTCTGGGGTTCAAATAACGAGAATTGAAGTGTGGGTAACCAACAGAACCAACGATTTTACAGATACTCGAAACATCATTGCATTTACGGATTTAGGAGAAAAAGACAGTTTAGAAATAGCTGGAGGATACGGTGGGCTTCCGGCCTCAACGGTCCTTCCAAATAATAATTCTAACGGACTTCATCAGTATGTTTTGGGAAATCCGAATGTTAGGGGGTTTGTCAACTCATCTGCAGCTTTGGGTTCTGGAACGTATCCGATGACTCAAGCGGTTCATTATGAGAAATTAGAGAACGCAAGAATGCTCTTGCCAACCGAATATGATTACAATGCTCAATTAGGATTCATTTCCTTAAATCAATCTTTAAATAATGATGAAGTATTAGCAGTTGCGTACCAATACACTTATTTAGGGGCGACTCATCAAGTAGGTGAATTTTCAACAGATGGTATTACAGGAACAGACGCTTTGTATTTGAAGCTATTGAAATCTACCGTAACTAATCCTAGAAAGATGTTATGGGATTTAATGATGAAAAATGTGTACTCCATTGGAGCTTATCAGGTAAGTCAGAAAAATTTCCGTTTAGACGTATGGTATAATAATCCAACAACTTCAGTGGATGTTAATTTTATTCCTAAACCAGGAGTGGATGGTATTCCTCTGGTTCGCTTAATAGGGCTGGATAGATATAATGCGCAACAATTCAATACACCAGATGGGGTGTTTGACTTTATTCCGCTAACCGCGCAGAATGGTAAAATTGAAAACGGAGGAACTATCAACACCAGAAATGGTCGTGTATATTTTACAACTATAGAACCTTTTGGTAGCTACTTAGATCAAGAATTAACAGCTAAAGGAGTTGATCCAATAACGCGATCTCAAACGGTCTATCAAGCACTTTATGATTCTACTCAAACTGCAGCTAGACAGATTCCTGAGTTAAACAGATTCAAATTAAAAGGTACTTATGAGTCTTCTTCTAGTTCAGAAATTGCATTGAATGCGCTAAATATCCCAAGGGGATCTGTTACGGTTACTGCTGGAGGAGTTCCTTTAAATGAAGGGCAAGATTATACCGTTGACTATAACCTGGGTAGAGTAAAGATTTTAAATGATGGAATTTTAAGCTCAGGAACACCAATCAAAATATCGCTTGAATCTAATTCGTTGTTCAGTATCCAATCAAAAACCTTGATGGGAAGTCATATGGACTATAAGGTTAATAAAGATTTCAACTTAGGCGCAACAGTTATGAATTTAACTGAACGTCCTTTAACACAAAAGGTAAATCAAGGAGATGAGCCAATTTCCAACACTATTTTTGGTGTAAATGGAGACTTTAGAAAAGAAGTACCATTTCTTACAAAACTAGTGGACAAAATTCCTGGAATAAATACGAAAGAGAAGTCTACTGTATCTATTACTGGTGAGGCGGCTTACTTATTGCCAGGGTTTAATAAGGCAATTGGTGATGAAGGGACATCCTATATTGACGATTTTGAAGGATCACAAAGTGCAATTGACATCAGATCTTTTACTACTTGGGTTCCTGCTTCTATCCCTCAAGGGCAGCCATCATTGTTTCCTGAAGCTTCCTATACTGATGACTTAAGAGCCGGAATGAATCGAGCTAAATTGGCTTGGTATGTAATTGATCCATTGTTTCATAATGACAACTCGCTTACACCTTCCAATATTGCTGGAAGCCCATTTCAGGATATGCACACCCAAAGACGGGTGTTGGTAGAAGAGCTCTTCCCAAATAAAGATTTAGGAACGGGTCAACCAACCTTTATTGGAGTATTTGATCTTGCCTACTATCCAAATGTTAGAGGGATATATAACTATGACGATGGTACATATGCAGCTGGACTTAATCCGTTGAATGGACAATTATTAAATCCAGAAGACAGATGGGCAGGAATTATGCGCTCGCTGACAACCAATGATTTCGAAGCAGCTAATATTCAATACATTCAATTTTGGATGATGGATCCATTTAGCGGAACAATTGGAACCAATGTGGATTCCAGAAATTCAACAGGAGGGGATTTTTATATTAACATAGGAAATATTTCAGAGGACATTATAAAAGATGGTGCGAAATCATTTGAAAACGGAAATTCAACAGACGGATCATTTGATACTACTGTAACTAGAGAAACTAATTTGGCTCGCGTTCCTACAACTCAGGTTATTGTAAATGCATTTGACAATGATTTAACGGCAAGACCAAATCAAGATATTGGGTTAGATGGATTGAGTGACGCAGATGAACGGGATTTCTATTCTGATTTTGCAGCTTATGTCCAAGGCTTAGGATTGCCCACGGTAGTTCGAGACTCCATTCTAAATGATATTTCAGCTGATAATTACAACTACTATAGAGATGATGATTATGATTTAAATCCTGATGCGGATATGTTAACTAGATACATGATGTATAATGGTCATGATGGGAATTCACCAACTACAGATGAGTCTGCCACGTTAAATGTTGACGGATATCCAACTTCTGCCACAACATTGCCAAATGTAGAAGACATTAATCAAGACAATAACCTGAATGAGGCAGAAGCTTATTTCCAGTACCATATTAACTTAAGACCTGAGAATATGAATGTAGGAGAAAACTACATTACAGATCAGGTAGTAGGGAGCTATAATAATGGTACCACGACATCTTTGGTAAATTGGTATCAATTTAAAATTCCAATTGCAAGTCCTACATCGAGAATTAACGGTATTCAAGATTTTAGATCAATTCGATTCATTAGAATGTTTATGAAGAATTTTGATAAACCTCTTGTGACAAGATTTGGTAGGCTTGAATTAATTAGGGGTGAGTGGAGATCATACTTAAGAGAACTTTGGACACCGGGAGATTATATCCAAAGTGAAGAAAGTGGAACCACGTTTAACATCGGAGCGGTGAATATTGAAGAAAATGATAACTACGTTGTTCCTCCGGGAATTAACCGACAGGTAAATGTTCAAACGCAAAACCTAGCTAGATTAAATGAACAGTCAATGGTTCTAGAAGTGTGTAACCTTAAAGATGGTGACGCTAGAGCCGCATTTAGAAATACTTCATTCGATGTGCTTTCTTATAAAAAATTAAGAATGTTTGTTCATGCACATGAAACAGATCAGTCTAAGCCATTAATTAATAATGACCTTACCTGTTTTATTCGTTTAGGTACAGATTTCGAAGACAACTATTATGAATACGAAGTTCCGCTAACGGTTTCTCCAAATAATTCAGGAGTAGCAGAAGATGTTTGGCCTGAAGCTAATAACATCGTAATTGATTTTTCAAAATTAAAGGGTCTAAAATTAATACGACCAGGCGGATTATCAACTGGTGGATTAACACCTTACATCGTGCCAGATCCCGATGATCCGACTAGAAGAATCACGATAGTTGGTAATCCGACTTTAGCTGGAATTAAAACGATAATGATTGGTGTTCGAAACCCTTGGAAAGATGACCCAACGCATCAATGGCAACCAGATGATGGATTGGAAAAATGTGCTGAAGTTTGGGTAAACGAATTAAGACTTACAGATTTTGACGATTTCGGAGGATGGGCTGCTCAGGGTAGGCTTACAGCTCAATTGGCAGATCTTGCGTCTGTCGCATTCTCTGGTGGAATTAGTACACCTGGTTTTGGGAGTATTGAAAAAAGAATTTCTGAAAGACAAAGAGAAACGATCAGAACTTTTGATGCTTCCTCTACGATTCAATTAGGAAAATTCTTCGGTGATAAATCTGGTGTTAGTCTTCCTATGTATATAGGATATGGTGATATAACCATCGACCCAATGTTCGATCCGTTGAATCCAGACATCTTAATGAAGGAATTACCGCAAAGTGAATCAAATGCTAGCGCGGCCAGGGACTACACTCAAAGGAAGAGTTTAAATTTCACTAATGTTAGAATAGACCGAAAGAAGGAAGGGGCTCAACCGCATTTTTGGGACGTTAGAAACCTTACCTATTCCTTTAGCTATAATCAATCGTATAGAAGAGATATTAATACACAATTCAATACGCAAAAGAACTATAATACAAGTTTGATTTATTCTTATAATCCAAACTCAAAACCTTGGAAGCCATTTGCCAAGTCTAAGTTCTTAAGAAAATCGAAATGGCTTAGATTTATAAAAGACTTTAATCTATACCCTAAACCAAAGTCGGTAAGTGTTAGAACAACAATTGATCGTGGGTACAATGAGTCTCAAATTCGTGGAAATTACAATGCCATAACTATTCCTCAGTTTTTCAAGACATTTAACTGGAATAGAGGCTATGACTTTAAATATGATATTACAAAAGCGTTAAAAGTTGATTTCAGTGTTAACAATAATGCAATCATTAGAGAGAATAGAGATTGGGTAAATAAAGACTGGTACCCTGAGGAATATCAGAACTTTAAAGACACTGTTTTGGAAAGTATAGCGCATTGGGGAACCACCATGCAGTATGGACATGGATTAAATGTCACCTATCAGCTTCCTTTGAATAAATTCCCTTTTACTGATTGGATTAACGTATCAACCAGATTAGCCGTTGCGTATGATTGGGGTAGAGCTCCATTGGCACAAAGTGAACTTGGAAACACCATCCAAAATAGCCGAAAGGTTAATTGGAATGCACAGGCAAACATGACGAACCTTTATAATAAGATTCCTTATCTGAAAAAAGTGAACAAGAAGTTTGGTCGTAAAGGCGGAAACTCAAGAAGAAGAGCTTCCAAACCAAAACCTGTTGTAAAGGATACTTCTGCTGCAGGTGACACTGCAAAAAAAGTAAGAGAGCCAATTGATTTTAATGTATTGGAACAGTCAGCTAGGGTTATTATGATGCTGAAAAACGTGAACTTTACTTTCAGTACAACGGATGGAGTTTTGCTTCCAGGTTACACTCCTTCTACAAATGTGTTTGGTGCAAGTCCATGGGATGCTGATCCTAATACTATTTCAGGGCCGGGTTATCAGTTTGCTTTGGGAGGCCACCAGAAGTTTGATTTGCTGGGAAGAGCCACAGGAAATGACTTTGCAGAATTTGCAGCACTAAATGGATGGATCTTAGATTCTGTAAATAGCCAAAGGTTGAATACCCAGTATACCACCAATCATGCCTCCAACATAACTGGTAAAGCTACAATTGAGCCTTTTGGTGGGGTTAGAATTGATCTGTCTTTAACTCAGAACTCCTCTGTAAATACGACTGATAATTTTAGATTTTCTGACTCGGTGTTTGATCCATTTAGTTCAATGACAGTATATGATCCAGGGTATCATCATCAAAATCCAGTAGAAACAGGAACTTTTAGTTCTTCTTTAATTACTTGGAGAACAGCATTTGAGTCAGATACGACAAACACCAGCGCGATTTTCACAGAACTAAGGGACAATAGGGCTGTCGTTTCTCAAATATTGGCAGATGCGAATGCAAACTCTCTTGGAGCACATGCGGAAGATCTTGGATATACTGATGGTTATGGGGAAGGTCAACAAGATGTGATATTAGGTGCATTTCTTGCAGCGTATACAGGGAAGACTCCTGGTAAGAAAAATATAAATCCTTTTAGTGTAATTCCACTTCCAAACTGGAGAATTACCATTGATGGAAACAAGTTTAAGTTTATGAAAAAGAGGTTTAAATCATTAAGCTTTAAGCACTCTTACAGATCGAACTTTACAATTGGATCGTACACTACTAATCTAAATTCTTCTGCAAATGCTGCAGGATTAGTGTCGAGAGATATCTCAGGGAACTTTATTTCTGATAAGCAGATTCTAACTGCTTCTATCATGGAACAGTTTGCACCATTATTAGGAATAGATGCAACACTTAAAAATAGCTTAATCTTAAAAATAGAATATAAGAAAGATCGAAATGTGGCTTTATCATTGGCTAACAACCAGATTACTGAAATTAAAGGAAATGAGTTAGTAATAGGATCTGGATACCGATTTGACGATGTAATGCTTCCTTTCAAGATTAACGGTAAGAAGCCAGTAAGTAATTTGAATATTAGAGTTGACATTTCTATTAGGGGAAATAAGACAATTACCAGAAAAATAATTGAGAACCAGAATCAAGTAACTGCTGGTCAACGATTAATTTCTATTAAAGCAACAGCAGATTATCAGCTAGGAAAAGCTTTAAGTGTAAGAGCCTATTTCGATAGAATTATTACTAAGCCCTTCATTTCTACTGCTTTCCCAACAGCAAATACCAATGCAGGTCTTGCTTTAAGGTTCACGCTGCAATAGACAATCAAAAATTAACTCAATTCTTTGATTTTCAACAACGATAAAGTACAATGTTGGAATTCCACTGTTCGTGTAAATCAAAGCTTGATTTTACTATTTTTACTTTGCTTAATTAATTAGGCGAGTAGATTATAAAATATAAAGAGATGAACGTACCAGCAGATTTAAAATACACCAGTGATCACGAGTGGATCAAAATTGAAGGTGATGTAGCTACAATTGGAGTTACAGATTTTGCTCAAGGAGAACTTGGTGATATTGTATACGTAGAAATTGAAACGGTTGATGAGACTTTAGATAAAGAAGAAGTTTTTGGAACAGTGGAAGCCGTGAAAACAGTGTCAGATTTATTCATGCCCGTTAGTGGTCAAGTAATAGAATTCAACGAAGCTTTGGAATCAAATCCAGAAAAAGTGAACGAAGATGCTTATGGAGCCGGCTGGATGATTAAAGTAAAAATGTCTGATCCTTCTGAAGCAGATGATTTGCTAGACGCTGCAGCTTATGAAGCTGTAATTGGATAAATGAGACATTTTTGGTTCCCATTGTTTTGGGCACTATGCATTCTGTTTCTATGTACTATAGGAACAGAAAATTTGCCTTCCATTGGCTTTCTGAACTTATTTAGTTTTGACAAATTTGTTCATGCGCTAATGTTTGGAGTGCTTGCGCTAACGCTAATTGTAGCGTTTAGAAGGCAAGGAAGAATTTCGCTATTCAATAAGAGAGCGATCCTGTTTGCAACCTTAGGATCGGTTTTATATGGTACAGCGGTTGAAATATTGCAATATTTAATGTCAACCGGAAGAAGTGCTGAGTGGCAGGATATACTAGCGAACACAGTTGGTTGTGTACTAGGAGTATATTTTTTTCGTTTAGTTTATGGAAAACAACTCTTTCGTGCATCTTAATATCGAAATAGGCTACTAACGTATTTGTTAAAGGTTTATCAGAGTTAGAAAATTGTATTAATTTAGCATTAAGAATAAGTATTATGGAATTAAAGAAAAATCCAGACTCAGATACAGATAACACGGGAACCCGAGTAGGGTTTGTCGCGGTAGGTCTATTAGTAGCCTTATCAGTTGTGTTGCTTGCATTCGAAATGAAATCTGGAATTTTGCCGCTTCCTGAGTTGGCAAACTACGATGATGGTGGAATGGAAGACGAAGTTGTTGAAGAGTTGATCATGACCAATGTGCCACCTCCACCTCCGCCTCCACCACCACCTCCACCACCACCAACGGTTGTGCCGGATGTAAAGGTTGTAGAAGATGATAAAATTGAAACGGAAGTTGACCTTACGGTAAACGAGGACACGGTTATTATCGTTGATATCCCTGATGAGGAACCAGAAATTGAAATTGAAGCAATTGCTGACATCGTTGAGCAAAAAGCAGAATACCCAGGTGGACAATCTGCATTACTAGCTTGGTTAAATAAAAACATCGAGTATCCAGAAATTGCAGCTGAGTCAAATATTCAAGGAAGAGTATTTGTTCAATTTGTAGTGGAAAAAGACGGTACGATTTCAGATGTTAAAACCATAGGTAAAGTTCCTCACAAGTCTCTTGGTAAAGAAGCGGTGAAGAAAGTAAGAAAGATCCCAGGAAAATGGGAGCCAGGTAAAAACAACGGAAGATCAGTTAGAAGTTATTTTAAACTTCCCGTGATGTTCAGATTGAAATAATCCGAATAAAATTTATTTAAAGCCCTTTCAACAGAAGTTGAAAGGGCTTTTTTATGCAATAATATTTTCTCAATTCACCTGGTCGTGTTGCGAGGGAATGATTTTTCAAAATACCGATAGATTAAATATGGAATCTCAACTTTCAGGCATCTTAATAATGTAACAAATCTAGGAGATGGCTCCGGTCAATTAGATTAAATAAATAAAGATGAAAGAAAAGAAAAATCCAAATGCAGAAATTAGCAAAGGTGGCCGAAGAATTGGCTTAATAGGAGTGGGTACAATGGTTGCGCTTGCCATAACATTAATGGCTTTTGAATGGAAGTCCGGTGTGTTAGCGCTACCTGAATTGGCCGAATACAGTGATTCTATGGAAGATGAAGTTGTAGAGGATATGCAAATAATAGCAACGCCACCTCCACCCCCGCCTCCTCCGCCACCGCCACCCCCGGCTCCCCCAAAAGACCTGGTAATCGTTAACGATTCAATAGTTGAGACGGATATTGATTTGAATAAAGATGAAGACTCGACAATCGTATGGATACCGCCAGTTGATTATGATACTGTTGAGATTGTAGTGGATAAAATTGAAACAATTGTAGAGGAAAAAGCAAAATACCCAGGAGGTGAAGCCGCTTTATTAGATTGGCTGCATAAGAACATAGTATTCCCTGAAATTGCCGCAGAATCAAATGCTTTCGGAAGGGTGTTTGTTCAATTTGTAGTGGAAAAAGACGGGTCAATTTCGGACGTGAGGACAATTGGGAAAGTTCCACATCCAGCACTTGGAAAGGAAGTGGTGAGAAAAGTGGTGATAATACCAGAGAAATGGGAGCCAGGTAAAAACAATGGAAGGGCCGTAAGAAGCTATTTTAAATTACCCGTGATATTTCGACCAGGTTGATAATTTGAATACAATTTGCTGAACAAAAAAAGCCCGATCTGCTATTAGCAATCGGGCTTTTTAATTTTCTATTAATTCTATTAGATCAACATTCCTGCGCCAACCGTATTGTTTGTGGCTTCGTCAATTATTATTAAACTTCCGGTATGACGATTCCTTTTGTAGCGATCAATAAACAAAGGAGCCGTTGTTCTTAAAGTGACTCTTGCAATATCGTTTGAATTAATCTGCTTGTCTTCTTCGTTTCTATGTAATGTGTTGATGTCTACTTTATACTTTATTTCTTTCACCATGCAACGAACCTCTCGTGATGTATGTTTGATCGTATACTTTCCATTAGGAACTAAAGGTTTATCACCCAGCCAGCATACCATAGCTTCAATCGTTTGTTCAACTTCTGGAGAGTTGTTTTCCCTTACAATCATATCACCTCTAGAAATGTCAATTTCGTCTTCTAAAGTCATGCAAACACTCATTGGAGCATATGCCTCAGCTAGTTCTCCGTCCAAAGTATCAATTGTTTTTATTTTGGAAGTGAATCCAGAAGGTAAAACCATTACTTCATCTCCAGGTTTAAAAACGCCCCCGGCAATTCGACCTGCGTATCCTCTGTAGTCTGGGTATTCAGAGCTTTGTGGTCTAACAACATATTGAACCGGAAACCTGCAATCGATGTGATTTTCATCTCCAGCAATATGAATGTTTTCCAGTGTGTGAAGTAAGGTAGATCCTTCATACCAATCCATCTCAGTGGAACGGTTTACAACGTTATCCCCCTTTAATGCGCTAATTGGAATAAAGCGAATATCTTGAACATCAAGTTTCGAACTAAAGGACTGTAGATCTGATTTGATTTGATCATAAGATTCTTTAGCAAAATCAACCAAATCCATTTTGTTGACACAAAATATGATATGAGGAATTCCTAATAAAGAAGCGATGAAAGAGTGGCGTTTGGTTTGTTCAACAATTCCGTGCCTAGCATCAATTAGTATGATAGCAAGATTGGCAGTCGAAGCTCCAGTTACCATATTTCTTGTGTATTGAATATGGCCTGGCGTATCAGCAATGATAAATTTTCGTTTTGGTGTAGCAAAATATCGATAGGCAACGTCTATTGTTATTCCTTGTTCTCTTTCGGCTCTTAAACCGTCTGTCAGCAAGGCAAGATTTACCTGCTGGTCTCCAAGTTTAGCGCTCGCTTTTTCAATGGCTTCCATTTGATCTTCGAAAATTGATTTCGAGTCATATAGTAATCGGCCAATTAAGGTGCTTTTTCCATCGTCAACACTACCAGCAGTAGTGAATCGGAGAAGATCCATGTCTAAGTATGATTTTGAGTCCATGTTTTGAAATGTGTATTTTATTAAAAGTAACCTTGCTTTTTTCTGTCTTCCATTGCCGCTTCAGATCTTTTGTCATCGGCTCTTCCTCCTCGTTCAGTCACTCTCGTTGAAGCTACTTCTTCAATGATTTCTTCTAAAGTTGAAGCGTTAGACATAACGGCTCCAGTACA
>JBLIOB010000060.1:0-17995 GCA_047639575.1 Parvicellaceae bacterium | reverse complement strand
ATCCGTTACATGGATATACCCAATTATCTGAAGAAACACCGTCCATATTTCTATACACTTCATCGATTTCCCAGTGTAAAGAATCTCCATCAGTATCTACTGGTAATGGGTTGTATTGCCAATGAGTATATGCTGGCAAGTAAACCACAGGAGGTGAAAGAAATTCAGGAGTTGAGTTATGAAATGATGAATAAACCGTTAGTTCAGTGCTTAGATACATGTTATCATTTAGAGGGTAACTCAAATTAATAATCGCCTCATTTCGACAGCAGTCTGCCCAAGAAATTAGGTACTTCCCACTTGACGGAAGTGTTATTTCAAGCTGGAAATAATAAGGCTGTACGCCACATGGAAAGCCTACCACTTGACTACCAGATATACTAGCTTGATAATCAAAATCATAGCTTGCAACTAGTTGTCCCCACTCATTGAATATCGAAAAAGATTGATCTTGATCCATACTGATCCCATCCGTATCTCGATACAAAACCATATTTACTTCATATTGTAGAACGGCAGTTTGTTTAGCGGTAATCTCGCCTCCCATTAAATGAGTTGCAAAAACAGAGGTAGAGACAAGTACCAATAAAATTGTTGGTAGAATTTTAATCATAAATAAATTTTTTAAGTGTCTATGTAAAAGAAACAATCACGCCAAAAACCTACCTTTACATCATGGAAATTCAACCTCTCGGAGATGATCATTTTATGCGTCAAGCATTGATCGAGGCTCAAAAAGCTTTTGAAATGGACGAAGTTCCAGTTGGTGCGGTTATCGTTTGTAAGAACAAAATTATAGCTAGAGCTCACAATTATACAGAACGACTCAACGACTTCACAGCCCATGCAGAGATGCAAGCATTTACTTCAGCTTCTGAATATTTAGGAAATAAATACCTCAATGAATGTACGCTTTACGTAACACTTGAACCGTGTGTAATGTGTGCAGGGGCAAGTTTCTGGACAAGAATCGGGAAAGTTATATATGGTGCACCTGATGAACGAAGAGGCTATAAAAGATTGTCGGAAAACGTACTTCATCCTTCCACAGAAGTTGAAGGTGGAATATTGGAAGAAGAATGTGGACAATTGATTAAGGCGTTTTTTGCTAAAAAAAGGTAGGGGCCCATCCTAAATCCTTCCCTAAGGGAAGGACTTTATACCCCCGAACAACGAGACACTTCTTGTCCCTCTCCGAAGACCGAAGAAATTGCAAAGGTTTTAGGGGGAAATGAGAAAGTGAAACTTTCGAAAAAGGGGACAGACAAGAAGCCATTATAAATCAGCAAGAAGGACTTTATTTCTCGTATATCGAGACTCTTCTTGTCCCTTTCCGAAGACCGAAGCAAATTGCGAAGGTTTTTAGCGGAAAATGAGAAAGTGAAACTTTCGAAAAGTGGACAGACAAGAACACTGAATTATGAAGGATTCCTTGCAGTAGTGCGCTTAGCTAAAACTTTCACCTTTATCCTTTCCGCATTGAACTTTTAAGTACTAGCTTTGTTACTCTAAAAACAAGAAATTATGTATCCACCAGAATTAGTAGCTCCCATGAAGGAGGACCTGACAAGTGCAGGATTTGAACAATTGGTAACAGCTGATGAAGTTGACCAAGCAATTAATGAAAGATCAGGAACCACTTTATTGGTAATTAACTCTGTATGTGGATGTGCTGCTGCAAATGCTAGGCCTGCTGCAAAGATGTCTTCAGATCACGATAAGAAACCAGATCATTTAGTAACGGTTTTTGCTGGTGTTGATACAGATGCAGTAAATCAAGCAAGAAAATATACACTTCCTTACCCTCCGTCATCTCCAAGTATGGGATTATTTAAAGATGGTAAATTGGTGCACTTCATCGAAAGACACCACATCGAAGGAAGAGCTGCAGAGATGATCTCAGAAAATCTTCAGATGGCATATGATGAGTTCTGCTAATTAGCAGAATTCTCTAACCATAAAGTCCTATTCGAAATGAAGAACTCTCTTCTCATTTTCGACATTGACGGCACATTAACAGAAAGTGAAACAAGTCATATAGATAGTTTCGTTTCTGGAATGGCGGATTTAGGAATTGATGTTCCCCTTACCAATCCCGAAATTTATCCTCACGTAACGGATAGCGCAATTTCTAAATTTCATTTTGAAAAATCTCGTGGAGTTATTCCAAATGAAATCGATATGCAAGATATCGAGCAGCGCGTTATGGCTCACTACATGGATAAGCCAACCGCTAATCAAGTTTCTGGAGCAAGTAATTTCTTAAAGTTTGTGACCGACAACAATATTCCTTATTGCTTTGCTACAGGCTCTTTTTATTCCTTGGCAATTGAAAAACTCAATAAAGTAAACATCAATTATGATGTGAACCTCCTAGCAACTGCTCAGGATGGAGATTCTCGAGAAGAGATCTTATATAGTGGAATTGCTAGAGCAAAAAGCAGGTTTAATGTAGCGGATGAACCAACTATAGTTTCTTTCGGAGATGGCATTTGGGATTTAAAAACAGCCAAAAACATGGACCTCAACTTTGTTGGGATCGGTCATAAAATTAATTATTTAAAATCTAAAGGGGCTGAACATTGCTTTGAGAATTTTAGCTCAATTACGTGTCAGCAGATAGTGGATTTATTTCGATAGAACTTTAGGTACTCGGAAATAATCAGAATCTTTTTTCGGAGCGTTTTTCAACCCTTCCTTCTGAGTAATAGGGTTATATGCATCATCTTCTCGAAGAACATTTACCTCATCCGTCATATAGACTAAAGGTTCAATTCCTTCCGTATCAATTTCATCGAGCTTACTAACGAAGTCCAACATCTTATTCATGTCGGCTTTCATATTCTCTTTAGCCTCACCTTCAAATTTCAACTTTGAAAGGGTGGCAATTTTATCTACTATTTTATCGTCAATAATCATCTGGCAATTCTGAATTAATGATTTCAAATGCTTGCTGCCTCAAAGATACTAAATCAGAAGCGGTTTTCCCTTTTGTTTCAATAGTTGGATGTACAACTACTTTCGAAATTCCTGGCTGACCATTGAAAAATAGATCAGTATGATCACAAAACAGCTTTCGATTCGTAACAAACGAGATAGGCACAATTGGCACCTGTTTTTCTATAGCCAACTTAAATGCTCCGTTTTTAAATCGTTGCAATCCATGAATTTTTGGATCCCAACCACCTTCAGGGAATATTATAATTGAATACCCTTCATCAATTGCATCTCCACACAGTCCTAAAGCTTTATATGATTTACCCCGGTGACTTCTTTCCACTGGTATATCCATTTGCTTGAATATAAGGTTAATGATTGGCCATTTTAAAATTTCTGCTTTTCCTAAAAACCGGAAATGATCTGGAACAACCCCATAAAATAGAATGATATCTAAATATGATCCGTGATTTGCCACTACAACGTAAGGACCATCTGGGAAATTTTCTTTCCCTTTAATCTTTAACGGGACCAAACATGCGTACTCCATAGCTCTAGACCAAATTCTTCGCCACGTGAATCCATATTTAAACCCATTTTTCATTTGCGTTGCAATTAAAAAAAAGGGCGACAAAAACAATGTCGTCAACACAAATGTTGCGGCAAAATGGACCTTGAATAAAAACCTGAAAGGAGCTAATAAATAGCGCATAAGCGGGCAAAGGTAAAAATTTAAGTCTTCTAGCGATTTAAAACGGAACAGTAAGGATCGATTCAAACGCAAATTGCTAATTTTACCCGAATAGAATAAAAGAATGGCTAGAATTTTAACCGGAATACAAAGTACAGGAGTTCCTCATTTAGGAAATTTATTAGGTGCGATTATCCCAGCAATTGAAATGGCAAACGATCCTTCGAACGACTCGTTTTTATTTATTGCCGATTTGCATTCACTAACTCAAATAAAAGACGGAGCGCTTTTAAGAGAAAACACATATTCTGTTGCAGCCACTTGGTTAGCGTTCGGACTAGATCCTGAAAAAACCGTGTTCTATAGACAAAGTGATGTGCCAGAAGTGACTGAGTTGACCTGGTACTTAAATTGCTTCTTTCCTTTTTCAAGACTGCAGCTAGCCCATTCTTTTAAAGATAAATCCGATCGATTAGAAGATGTAAATGGTGGATTATTTACGTACCCAATGTTGATGGCGGCAGATATTGTTTTGTATGATGCTGAACAAGTTCCTGTAGGTAAAGATCAGGTACAGCACGTTGAAATGTCTAGAGACGTTGCTTCAAGATTCAACAACGCTACTAATACAAAGACTTTAGTTCTACCGGAAGCGATTCTTCAAAAAGAAACAATGCTGGTACCTGGAACAGATGGAGAAAAAATGAGTAAGTCAAGAGACAATTTTATCAATATTTTTCTTCCAGAAAAGCAATTAAGAAAATCCATCAACAAGAAAGTCGTTACTGATGATTCGGCTTTGGAAGACCCTAAGGAAGCTGATGGGACCGCTGTTTTTGAATTATATAAGCTGGTTTCGCCTGAAAAAGCTGATGAACTAAAGGCAAAATTGGCTGCTGGCGGATACGGATGGGGCCATGCGAAATTGGATTTGACCAACGCTATTTTGGAGAAATTTTCTACTGAAAGAGAAAAGTTCAACTACTACATGGAAAACCGAAGTGAGCTAGACGAAGTGCTAGCTATCGGTGCAGAAAAAGCTCGAGCGGTTGCTACAGCAACACTTAAGAGAGTGCGAGGAGTTGTTGGATACTAAGGGAACAATAGAATATCGATCATTGGAACACCGATCAATAGAACAAAGAAGTAATTTTACAAACCAACCATTTCCTCTTAGGGGAAGAGCCTCGGATTTCCGAGGCGAAGGGGACAAAATGGTTCATTGGAACAAGAAAGTTAAAATCGTAATTCTACAATCGAAAATTCTGTTTTCTTGCCTCTGTAGGGAAAAATGAGAAAGCATCACTTTCGAAAAATGGGCTTGACAAGAAAACTTCTAACATCGGTCACCAAACATCTAACCTCCTATTACTTCGAAACAACAATATTCAGACGGTCAGAAAGAACTCGAATGATCTCTGTATATTTCATAATGCTTTGCATGATCTCGGTTTGTTCATCTACAGAAAGTGGAGTTTTCAGTTTGTCTTCCAACTCATTTTTAGTTAAACGAACTCTTCGCAGTTTATACATCCATACAGATTCTTCCACTGCACGTTGCAACCTCATCTCTTCCGTTTCTGGATAAATTTGATGCTTCTCTGTCCAATTCTCACTTAAGTAATACTGATCTGCAGTCAGGTTTACAGCCATTGAGCTGATTTCTTGATTCTCATGATTTACAAAATGCTTAGCGTCCGGAATAATTCCATCGGCCGCGGCCGTTGTAAATTCATCAATGATTAATTTGGCAATTGGGTTAATCAGTATTATTTCATCCGCTTCGAGTTCCTCCAAAATGTACTGAACTACCGGCATTTCGTTGGCAACTTCCTCTTCCTCGGCTGTCACTTCTGTGGTAGCTTTATTCTCTTCTTTCTTTTCTTCTTCGTCATCAAATTGCACTCCGAATGTGCCGTACATTAACAGGAGCCTAACAACGTCTAATTCCTGATGATCTAAATTGGTCTCTTTAGCTGGAGCTTTTTCAGCACCTGTATCTGGCCCAATAAATAAGTCTACTAAATCCGGTTCTTCATCCTCAGCAGGAGGGCTCCATTCCTTTCGATCTTTTCGATCATTTTTTTGATTACTTCGCTTGATCTTATTTAATTCATTGATCAATGTTTGCTCTGCAATCTCGAACTGCTGACTTGATTGTTTGATGTAAACCGATTGAGAAATTTGATCTGGTACTAACGCGATCGAAGTAACAATTTCTCGAATTAATTTTGCCTTTTTAATCGGATCTCCATCCGTGTCCGCTAAAAGTAAATCTGTTTTAAAGGAAATAAAATCCTTGGAATTTTCTTCTAAATACGTTTCAAACTCTGTAGACGAAACGCTATGAGAATAAGAATCTGGATCTTCTCCATCTGGGAATAGAACGACTTTTACGTTCATTCCTTCCTCTAAGATTAAATCAATCCCTCTAAATGAAGCTCTTATTCCTGCCGCATCCCCATCATAAAGAATAGTAATGTTGGGCGTAAATCTTTTTATTAATCTAATCTGACCATTGGTCAATGCTGTACCTGACGATGCAACAACATTCTCGATTCCGGCCTGGTGTAATGAAATAACATCTGTATATCCTTCAACAAGGAAACAGTTGTCTTTATTCATCATGTCCTTACGGGCAAAGTAGATCCCATAAAGCACATCCGACTTATGGTAAATAGGACTCTCTGGAGAGTTGAAGTACTTTGCTGTCTTCTTATCAGAACGAAGTGTTCTCCCTCCAAAACCAAGCACTTTACCAGTGATGTTATGAATTGGAAAAATAACCCGTCCTCTAAAGAAATCAAATTTATCTCCCTTATCGTTTGACTTAATTAAGCCTAGTTTCTCGAAGAAAGTTGGCTTATGTCCAGCCGCTTTCGAAGCCTTAATAATTCCATCTCGAACATCTGGAGAATATCCAAGTTCAAATTTCTTAATGATATCATCTCGATAACCTCTTTCGATGAAATAGCTTAATCCAATTGCTTTTCCTTCTTTGGTCTCGAACTGTTCGGTAAAGAATTGTTGCGCAAAACCATTGGCAATAAAAAGGGATTCTCTTTCATCCAGCTTAGACTTTTCCTCTTCGGTCATTTCCCTTTCAGGAATCTCGATGTTATAGTATTTACCTAACCATTTTAAAGCTTCAGGATAAGAGAAACTTTCATGCTCCATCAAAAAGGAAACCACGTTTCCGCCTTTTCCAGAACTAAAATCTTTAAAAATCCCTTTGGCTGGAGACACCATAAAAGAGGGTGACTTCTCGTTTACAAACGGACTTAACCCCTTGTAATTCGACCCAGATTTCTTCAGATTAACGAATTCCCCGATCACCTCTTCAATCCGAGCGGTCTCGAAGATGTTATCAATTATATCTTTAGGAATCATCATTGGGAGGGTAAAGATAGTACTATTGGTCCATCCTAAATCCATCCCTGAGGGAAGGACTTCATTTTGTGCAAAATTTATTTTTTCTTATCAAGAAACACCCTTTAGACTTGTAATTATTCAGCCAACTTAGTTACACATATTTTGCGTTTGAACGAAACATATTCCATCTTAGAAATGAAATTAATGAAGAAAGTCTTAATCATATTAATTGGAATTGTCTCTATTGCCTTGGTATATGGTCAAAACCCTGTGCTTAGACCAACAGGGAACGGAATTTTAGATGTCAACAATGTAAAAGCCAGAATCACCAATTCTGGAATGATTTGGTCCTATGATCATACTGGGCAAACAACTTATTTTAATGAAAACAGCATAGACACTGCGTCAACTTTATTTTCAGGAGCAATTTGGGCTGGTGGATTAGAAAATGACTCCATTTTACATTCGGCCATAGAATATTACGGTGATAAAACTGCTTATTACCCTGGACCGCTTCGTCTAGACGCTACAACCAACTCCGACCTGTCCATTCCATACGATCGCGTCTGGAATTTGAAAAAATGGGAAGTCCGATTGTTTCGAGAATGGTTCAATGGAAATATACCAAACAGTGAAAATTATAGTATCCCAGAAGCTATTTTAACTTACCCCGGAAATGGGAATGCTTCTTTAGGGTTTGCAAGCCAGTTAGCTCCATTTCATGATGAAAACGGAGATGGAATCTATGACCCCAATTCTGGGGATTATCCAGAATTTGACTTGGATAATTTATTAAGTTGTGATGCACCTAAACTACATGGAGATCAATGTATTTATTGGATCATGAATGATGTGGGCTACAATAATTTAGGCATAGGAACTCCTATTGGAATTGAGCTTCATTGCCAGGCGTTTGCTTTTATCGGTTCGGAGAGTGTCAGTAATTCCACATTTTATTCGTTCGATATTATTAACAGATCCAATATAGATTATACCGAATTCTATTTAGGAAAATGGATGGATACAGATATTGGGTGTTCTGAAGATGACTATGTTGAATGTGACGTTCCAAGAGGGCTAGGTTTTTCTTATAACGCGGACTCAAATGACAATGACGGATGTAATGGTGCGATTGGATATGACTTTAATCCTCCGGCTTTCGGATTTGATTTTGTAAAAGGACCGATATCGAATGCAGATGGAAAAGACAATGATTATGATAATGTAACTGATGAAACTGACGAGAGAATGTCGATGTCTGCATTTAAATATCGAACTCCGTGGAGTGGAGGTATAGGAGGAGGCTGGAATCCAACTTACGACCACCACTTTTACGGATATATGACTGGCAGACACCTAGACTCCTCCCTGTTTGTATACGGAGGCACTGGTCACTTGTCTGATCCTTCAGCTACTTCAACAATTACTACTCATCAATTTCCAGGGGCGAGTGATACTTTAAATTGGTTTTGTACAGGAGGCATTGATCCAGGCTATGGAGTTTGGGGTGAATTCGAAGAAGGAAACCCTAAAGGAGATCGCAGGATTATAGGATCAATTGGACCTTTTGATTTAAATACAGGAGATACATTAAAATCAACCTCAGCTTTAATATGGTCGAGGGACATAGCAGGTGGCCACTTAGGCTCGAAGGCAAAAATTCGTTTAACATCTGACACCATTCAAACTTTTACCGACAATTGTTTTGATGAAGGTTGTATTCCTCCAGTGGCAGATTTTGAATGGACCAATGAAAATGGGAATTACATTTTTGCTCCTTTATTATCCAACGTTACTTGCTCATGGGATTTTGGTGATGGCGGGAGTTCTAGTTCAGTTTTTGGACAGCATGAATTCCTGGAAGAAGATTTCGCAACCGTTTGCCTGACGGCTACAAATAGCTGTGGTTCAAGCTCAAAATGCCTTAGCATCTACATCAAAATAAAGTCTCCAAATACGGTAAGTTTTCCTGTTCAAAGAATTGAAGGAAAAGGAAATGATGGATGGAGTTTGGAAATTGAAGATTCTTGTTTCTTACAGTTAGCAAACGGGTCTAACTTCATTCATAACCCTACTTATAAAGGTGGCCATAGTCCTATTAGTATTGAAATGATAAACAATGACAATGTGACTCCTGGGACTTATGTCTTTAAAATGAATCATTCTGATATTGGCGCTGGATGGTGGATGTATCGAATTGGAGGCACAGATACGATTCTTTCTGATGTTGCTTTTGGCACTTATGCAAGACAATTAATCCCACAATGGGGGATTGCAGTTAGGCTCAACAGTTATCAATACAGTAACCCCTATTCATCTGTAGTTTATACAGAACCCATCTCGTTCGATGTAGAATACGATGACCCTTCTAAAAAATGGTTAAACTTTATTGAAGATGTTGATGGAAGTCATTCTCAGAACTGGATCCGATCAGGAACTGTTCGGTCAAACTGTGATTTTTCTACATTCCCTGAATTCACAGATGACCCTTGCAGGTTTCTCGATTATATTGGGATAGACAACGAGGAGAGTTATGAAGATGTTTTGGAAGGTAAATTTTCTCCATATCGACTAGTATCAAAAAGAACCCAGAATTCTATAGCAGGAGTTGATTTCCAAAGCTCAATCAGTTCAAAAGACCTAGACTTTCTTCAAAGTATCGATATCGTCCTAACTTCTAACCAATCATTATGGTCTAGATGTCCAGTAATTGAAAATCAAAATGATGAGACTAGAGCGATGGGCGGAGTTAAAAAGCAATACGCAAGATCGGGTAATTCAGTTGACAAGAATGGTCTTCAAGATGGCTCAGGCACAGGAATGAGTTGGTTTCCAGGATATGCTGTTAACGTAGAAACTGGAGAAAGGTTGAACATTGCGTTTGGCGAGGATTCAGACACACCTGCAAATAACGGAACGGATATGATTTGGAACCCTACTTCATATATTTCTGCCGGAAGTTATGAATCTGTGGTCTGGGGAGGGAAACATATGATTTATGTATTTGGAAATGAGCAAGATTATCCAGGGATGCCTAGTCAAAATGGAAATTACGATGAAGGGGCACATGCGCAAAGCGATTTTATAAATGGAAGTGCGAGCGACAGGCATAGATTCTGGCGCTCTTGTATGTGGGTTGGCATGCCAGTCCTGCAACATGGTCATTCGTTACTAGAAACGGATGCAAGAATTAAAATTCGAGTTAAAAAACCGTTGGAAGATTTCGGTTTTACACTATCAGATACCATCAATGGAACTCACCCACTTTACCATGTATTTATTGATACCCTTGATTACTGTGCTGAACAAACTTGGAATTCCCTTGCTTCTACGGTTTATCCTAACCCATCGAATGTTGAAGCTACCATCCAATTTCAAAACGAAGTCTTAGAAGAAATGACTTTATATGTTGTAGACATGAATGGAAAAATCGTAGATCAGCAAGCTTCAAATTGTATTCAGTTTAAGGTGAACACAAGTCGTTTAGAAGCTGGTGTTTACATTTACTATTTGAAAAACCCTGACGGATCTAAGATTGATACGGGTAGGATTGTTGTTACGAATCCTTAAAAGTACATGTATTAGCTTCTAACCCGAGCGCATTAATAATATTGCTCCTCAAAACATCCAAAATGAAAAATCTCTTTTCACTTGTATTCATTTCTTTTTTTGCAAATCTCACGATCTCTCAAACCTACTGTTTACCCCCTTCGGCAGTTAGTGAACTCAACATAAACAATATACGCGCTATTACGTTAAATGGAAGTACAAATCATAACAACGCGAATTTTGGAACAGCGGGTTATGGAATTCTTGAAGATACAACCACCGTAATTTTTGCTTCTGCTTTTTGGATCGGTGGGCTAGAAGGAGCTGGAAATTTGCATTTGTCTACCGAAACATTTTCAACAGAATCTTTTTCACCAGGACCATTAAAACTAGATGGTACCACTTCAGACACCGTTTGTAGTCAATTTGATCGGGTTTGGAAATTAAATAAATGGGAAGTTAAATTATTTAGAGATTGGTACGCTGGAACTGTTGTTTCACCTTACTATGTGATTCCTGAGGCCATTTCAACTTATCCAGCCCATGGCAACACAGCAAGCGGCTATGCCGCTAATCTTGCACCATTCCATGATGAAAATAGTGATGGCCTATACGACCCTCAAGATGGAGACTATCCAGAATTTGACTTAGACGGAACGATAGGATGTGGTGACAAGTTATATGGCGATCAGTGCGTTTATTGGATTATGAACGATCTAGGTCTAGATGAAACAGCTCCAGCCCAATCGATGAATGTAGAAATTCAGTGTCAAGCATATGCCTATGTCGGATCAGAAAGTATTAACAACACCTCTTTCTTAAGATATAAGGTAATCAATAGATCAAGTAACAATTACCACGATGTTTACACGGGACATTGGTTTGATGCCGATTTAGGATGTTCTGAAGATGACTTTGTTGAATGTGATGTTGCCAGAGGGTTAGGAATTACTTGGAACGGTGATAATGACGACAATGATGGTTGTAATGGTGCCAAACCATACGGCCTTAATCCGCCAGCGATTGGATTTGATGTTGTGAAAGGTCCAGTTGCGGATTTAAGCGATGGAATTGACAACAACTACAACGGCTCTGTGGATGAACTAAATGAAGTTCATTCAATTAATCGTTTCATGTCATTTAATAGATCCGCACCTTCTCTTTTTCCTACCAATAATCCAGTATTTGCAATTGATTATTACAATTACATGAGCGGGAAATGGTTGGATGGAACTGATTGGCTCTATGGGGGAACTGGTCATTTTGGTGACCCTAGCGCTACATCCGTTGTCACAACTCATGTTTTTCCTGAATATACGGACACAACAAATTGGTTTTCCACAAATGGAATTGATCCTGGAATCGGAGGGTGGAATGAGATCACTGAAGGAAACCCAAAAGGAGACCGAAGAATGATGGGTACGTCTGGCCCATTTAATTTTAACTCCGGAGATGAAGTAATTACAACTATTGCAATTATTTGGGCCCGAGATTATACAGGAGATAATTTTGATTCTAAAGAAAAACTAAAACTTGCTTCAGATACAATTCAAGACTTTTGCGACAGTTGCATGGTTCTTCCATGTACTCAACTTTACGCTAATTTTAGCTATCAGCAAAATGGGCTAGAATTTATATTTTCTCCTCTTCAAAGTGCTGATTCTTACACTTGGGATTTTGGCGATGGAAACTCTTCTTCGGACCAATTTGGAGTCAATCAATATACTTCAACTGGCACCATGACGGTTTGCTTGACTGCAACGAACGCTTGCAGCTCCATTAATGTTTGTAAAGAAGTTTTTGTTGACCCAATATGGTTGAACTTATACGCTTTTCCAGTTCAAAGAATTGAAGGACAAGGGAATGGTGGATGGGAACTTGAGATTCAAGATTCTTGTATCGCTAATTTCGAATTAAGCGGAGGAAATTATATTGATCAGCCCGTCTACAAACCTGGGAAATCTCCAGTGTTAGTAGAATATATTGATCCTACTATGATTCAACCTGGCGCCTACGGCTTCAAAATGGATGCTGGAGATACTACCGCTAATTGGAAAATGTATCTTATTGGTGGGATTGACACCGTTTATTCCGATGTATCAATAGGACTATATAATCGACAACTTATTCCACAATGGGGAGTTGCTGTAACGATAAAAGGAACTTCATATTCTCAACCTTTTAGTTCCGCTATATATTCTCCTCCAATTTCTTCAAAACTAATTTATGATGATCCAGCACAGGATTGGCTGGACTTTATTGTAGATGAAGATATTGCCGCTCCGTCAAATTGGATTAAAAGTGGAACCGTTCAAATAAATTGTGATGCCGTAACACATCCTGATATAACATTAGACCCATGCATGCAAGGAGATTACGTAGGATATGATGATTTAGAGTCTTATGAGCATTTGTTAGATGGAGGAATTAGTCCGTATAAGCTCGTTTCAAAAAGAACGTTGAATGCGATTATTGGAGAAAACTATCAGTCAACGCCAGTTTTTGGACTTCAAAGGCTTAATAGTATTGACTTAGTCCTAACTGCAGACACCTCCTTATGGTCGAGGTCGGTAGTAATAGAAACTCAAGATTCCACCTCGAACAGTATAGGAGGAGCTATTAAACAAGAACATAGGTTGGGTAATTCAGTTGATAAAAATGGAATTTCAGATGGAACCGGTACCGGCATGGGATGGTTTCCCGGATACGCTTTAAACGTTGAAACTGGAGAAAGATTAAACATTGCATTTGGTGAAGATTCTGGTCAACCAGGTGCGAATGGGGCTGACATGATTTGGAATCCAACGGATGTTAAGTCTGATGGCTCAGGAAATTTAGTTTGGGGAGGGAAACATCAAATTTTTGTATTCGCAAATTACCAGAGTTACAGTAATAATGGAGTTCCAATGTATGATAACGGTTCGTACTTTGAATCTGACCTAGTAAACGGATCCAGCGGACAAAAACAATGGGTATGGAGGTCTTGTATGTATGTTGTAAATCCTATACTTAAACCTGGACATTCTATTCTTGAAACAGAAACACGACTTAGAATTCGTGTATCAAAACCATACGCTGATTACGGCTGGACATTAGGAGACACTATCAATAATATTCATCCGTTGTACAATGTGTTTATTGATACAGCAAGTATTGTTAATGGAATTAATGTGATTAACGACTTCCAAACTTCGGTATTCCCTAATCCAACTTCAGATCAGGTGACCGTTTCATTTAATAATGAAGCGAACGAAGAGATTAGATTGATCATGGTTGATTTAAATGGAAAGATCGTTATTACGAAAAAGGGAAGATCAGCATCTTTCCTTCTTGACTCAGCTGGTCTTGAATCAGGAACTTACATCGTTTACTTAACCAACGAGAATGGAAGTAAGATTTCATCCAGTAAAGTGGTGAAACTGAATTGATAACTAATTAATCAGGAAAGGGTAATGTTAGGAGCGATTAGAATTTCTCCTCCCGCTCGGGACTACCATCTTTATTAAAGAACTGCCAAGTACCTGCTTTTTCACCGTTTTCATAATAACCGATATAACGTACTTGTCCGTTTTCGTAATAAGAAACCGTTTTACCGTTTAGAAATCCATTTCGGTATTCACTTTCGCTGGCTTTGTTTCCATTAGAATGATAGCCAACCCAAGTACCAAATCGTTCACCCCCTAAAATGGTGCCCTTTACCTTAACATTTCCGTTTTTGTGGCTCTCTGTATAATCACCGTCTGGAATTACCTTCTTTACAACCTCAGTCGGGTCCTCAGCGGAAACTCTACCCGTTTCTTCAGCTGAACATGCAAAAATAAATGCGACAAATAATAGTGGGAGTAACTTCTTCATTTTGTTCTTTCTGTTGTGTATTTCACCAATTGGATCAGCGAATTCTTAGCATCTGAATCTTCGAAGTCTGCAATAATATCTAGCGCTTCTTTGGTGTAGTTCATCATTTGCTCATGCGCATAATCAAGTCCGCCATTGGAGATAACTTGATCTATCACATATTTTACATGAACTGGTTCTTCATTATGTTTCTTGATGATTTTACGGATCTTTTTATTAGTGGCTTTATCTACTTTGTTCATGGTGTAGATTAAAGGCAGCGTCATCTTGCGCTCTTTAATATCAATCCCGGTGGGCTTTCCAATATTCTCACCAGTACCATAATCGAAAATGTCATCTTTGATTTGGAAAGCCATTCCGACTTTCTCACCAAATTTCTTCATTTTCAAAACAGTCAAATCATCAACTCCTGCAGATTTTGCCCCAGAGGCGCAACAAGCGGCAATCAAACTAGCTGTTTTCTGTCGAATAACATCAAAGTAAACTTCTTCGGTAATATCTAGCTTTCTAGCTTTTTCAATTTGAAGCAATTCCCCTTCAGACATTTCCTTAACTGCTTCAGAAACCAATTTGAGCATTTCGAATTCTTCATTCTCAACGGATAACAACAATCCTTTACTCAATAAAAAATCACCAACTAAAACTGCAATTTTATTCTTCCACAACGCGTTAATCGAGAAAAATCCTCTTCTCAAATTAGCATCATCCACAACATCATCATGCACTAATGTTGCAGTATGCAAGAGCTCAATTAGGGATGCCGCATTATAAGATGATTCAGTTACACCTCCACATACTTTCGCACTTAGAAAGACAAACATAGGTCTCATCTGCTTTCCTTTTCTCTTGACGATGTAATGTGTAATTCGGTTTAATAGTGGGACTTTACTATCCATTGAAGATCTGAATTTCTCTTCGAAAATCTTCATTTCTTCAGCTACAGGAGCTTTGATATTTTTAACAATCGCGGATGCCATTTTCCTTGCTCTACAAATAACGATAAAAACGCGTAAAATAATGCCTAATTCAAGACTATTCAGAGAAGTTGATAGTTGCAAATCGAAAAGTCTTTCCTTTTTGCGTGTAAACCAGGATTTTACCCTTATCAATAAGTTTACTCATTCTGGGCTGTAAGATGGTTTGATATTCTTGGGCACTAAACAATGGCTTCTTAGTAATCTGCCCATCTTTATCAATAGAAAGGATAGTGGCCATACTCTTTTGCGGGTTGTTCATAGGCCGATCTTTATTGTCTGTATTCGGGTCGAAGTTTTTTGAATTATCGTTGTATAATATTTTAAGTGCTCCTTCATAACTCGCAACGGTGTACCCTGAATAATATCCATTATCATCATTCGTGACTTGCCTTTTTGGAATTCTCTTGGTCCAGACCATTTTAGCCTTCGCGTCCATTTTCACTACTACAATATCATTGTAATGATAGTAGTACGTATAATTAGTAACGCCAGTTCGATGATCGTAATAGCTAGTGGTTCTTACGTAATACTGTTCTGCCGTAAAGTAGATAGAACCATCTTCTGCAACCACCAAATGATCGAAATAGAAATCATCCAGTTTTTTATTTCCTTCTAACCTTTTACCGGAATTAAATTGATCCAAAAACCCCTGTTTGAAAGGATTTAAGCTTTTACTCTTAATACTTAAGGTCTTGGTGTCGATCGTTAGAAAAAACGTACCTGAAATGCTGTAATCTTTAGAGGTAGAATAAAAACCACCAATAGTTAATCCATCCTGATTATCAAAAGCAATATTTAGCCCATTCACCCATTTATCTTTAAGCTTAATATCGAATTCCTTCAGCCGGTTTTCAGTTTTGTTATAGGCCAGTACCGTATAGCTTTTTAACGGCAATCCTTTTAAGTCGCTTTGTTTATTTTGAATATCCTTATGGGCTGTGAGCAGATAAACATTCCCCTTATCATCCACCTTACTTTTAATAATTTTAAAATCTTGATCCAGGTAAGGCAGCTTTATTGGCTTTTCCCAGAGTTGGTTTAATTCAGCGTCAAACAAGGTTAATTTAAACTCCTCCATGTTATACTTTTCGAAGGGCGGATTTTGAATAACGAGCAACTTGCTGTGATCAACAGATTCGACAAAATCAAATTTTCCTCTTTGGCTAGGTCGAGTATAATCGATTGTGCCTAAGCTAATTTTCATTCCCGCTGGGTCGTTTGCGTTGGTAGCGAATGCATGAATAACTTTCTTGCTTTTATCTTCTAAAACTGAAAATGCAAAAACCTGATCTCGCAGTTTGTACATCACATCCATTTCACCTTCACCCTCAGGAACAATTTTGGTTTCTTGACTGGCTAATGATGGGAATTTGTAGAAGTCAACTACTGCATCGGGCTTACCTACAACTTTGTATTGAGCAATAACAGAAATGAAGCTAGCGCTGTCGGCAGCGATGATTTTACTCATTCTCGATTTGCCTTTTAGCTTAACCTGCTCGCCCCATTTAATAGTTTGCGCTGGCAAACTAAATGCGAATAGAATCAAGAGTGTTATGGCAGAAAACTTCTTCATGTATTTATTCGGGTAAAAACCATGCCGTTAATCTTGATTTATCCAACGGCTGCCTCATTTTTATTGGCTAGCTGACCACAGGCAGCATCAATATCTTTACCTCTACTTCTTCTTATATTAACTATAATGTTCTTTTCTTCTAAGTATTGTGCAAAGGCATCAACTTTTTCTATGGACGCTTGCTGGAATTCATCATCGTCTATGGAATTATACTCGATGATATTTACTTTACACGGAACATGTTTGCAGAATTCGGCTAGTTCCTGAGCATCTATTAATTCATCATTAAAATCTTTAAAGATGATATATTCGTAGGTAATTCTAGAACCGGTTTTTTCGTGAAAATATATTAGCGCTTCAGCTAATGACGCTAAGGTATTAGAATCATTGATTGGCATTATTTTACTCCGTTTTTCATCATTAGCAGCATGAAGTGAAACGGCAAGGTTGAAGCGAATATCCTCATCCCCCATTTGCTTAATTATTTTGGCAATGCCAGCAGTACTAAGCGTGATACGCTTTGGCGACATTCCAAGTCCTTCTTCAGATGTCATCATTCTAATTCCTTCAAGTACATTTTTGTAATTAAGCAACGGTTCTCCCATGCCCATTAGAACTATGTTGGAAAGATTCTGGTCATAATGTTCACTGGCTTGATTTCGAATGCTCACTACCTGATCATAGATTTCTGCAGGCTCTAAATTTCGCATTCTTTTGAGCTTACCAGTTGCACAGAACTTGCAGGCAAGAGAACATCCAACTTGAGAAGAGATACAAGCGGTCATCCGATTAGCTGTTGGTATTAAAACACCTTCAACTACTTTACCGTCCATTAGCTTAAAAGCACTTTTAATGGTTCTATCGTCACTAATCTGCTTGTCGGCTACTTCTAGTTTATTAATAAAGAAATGGTCGTCTAAGAACGCTCTCAACTCTTTAGAAAGATTAGTCATTTCTAAAAAGGTAGATGCGTTTTTCTTCCAAAGCCAATCGTAAACTTGATTTGCTCTAAAACCTTTCTCTCCTTCTTGTATGAAAAAC
>JBLIOB010000059.1:0-18088 GCA_047639575.1 Parvicellaceae bacterium | reverse complement strand
GTTTAACCATAGATCAAGGGACAGGATCTACTGATTCATATTTAGCGGGAGTAAAATCATTGATGGAAAAAGGTAGAAATGACTCCTTTTGGTTGATTGGTAATCAGGTAGAAATGCCACAAGATCTTGTGGATAACGACCAGTTTAAGTTTTTTGATAGAGTACCGGACGCATTAAATCAAATTTTTTAATTTTAGAGCGAGAATAGTTAAACAGAATTGAAATCAATTGCAATCATAGGGTCTGGATTTTCTTCACTGTCTTCAGCTTGTTATCTAGCTAAAGAAGGCTATGATGTTACCGTATTTGAAAAGAATGCAGATCTAGGTGGTAGGGCTCGTGTTTTAGAAATCGATGGTTTTCGATATGATATGGGACCAAGTTGGTATTGGATGCCTGATGTATTCGATCGTTTCTTTAAAGACTTTGGAAAGCAAACGTCAGATTTCTATGAGCTAATCCGACTTGATCCAGCTTATAAAGTTTTCTTCAAGGAAGCGGAGCCAATAGAAATACCGGCCTCTCTGTCTGAATTAAAAGAACTTTTTGAATCTATAGAAGTGGGAAGTGGTGAAGCGCTAACTGAATTTTTGAATAAAGCGGAATACAATTATAAAATTGCCATTGAAACCATGGTGTACAAACCAGGGGTTAATGCTTCCGAATTGGTTTCCGGTCCTACAGTTAAGAATATGGGGCAGTTTGTTTCTAATATTCGTACTCAAATTAGAAAACGATTTAAAAATGAGCGCCTGATTCAAATTTTAGAATTTCCGGTTCTCTTCCTTGGTGCAAAGCCTGAGGACACTCCTGCGTTTTATAATTTCATGAATTATGCCGATTTAGTTTTGGGAACATGGTATCCTAAAGGAGGGATGCATGAAATTGTAAAGGCGATGGTTTCTCTTGGTCAAGAGCTTGGTGTTGAGTTTAGAACGAGCTCTAACGTCCAGCAAATTTTAGTTCAAAACAAACAAGTGATTGGACTGAAAGTGAATAACTTGAAAAAAGTCTGTGATGTGGTTTTAAGTGGCGCTGACTATCACCACACAGAAACTCTTCTAGCTGAGAATAATCGAGCGTATTCAGAAAAATATTGGAATAAGAAAATTTTTGCCCCGTCAGCTTTACTCTTCTATGTTGGTTTTAACAAACGAATTGAACGAGTCCGTCATCATAATTTGTTCTTCGATGAAGATTTTGATACGCATGCTGAAGAAATCTATGATGAGCCAGTTTGGCCTAGCGCACCATTGTTCTATGCTAGTTTTCCAAGTTTAACAGATGATACCGTTTCCCCGGAAGGAAAAGAATGTGCATTTTTCTTAATACCAATTGCTCCAGATTTAAAAGATGATAAAGAGCGAGCTGAACAATACTTTAATCAAATTATTAAGCGATTAGAGGCCCAAACTAAGCAAGAACTAGCAAGTCATGTTATGTTTAAAAAATCCTATAGCGTTTCGGATTTTAAAGCAGACTATAATTCTTATAAAGGCAATGCATACGGGATGGCCAATACGCTTCGTCAAACCGCATTTTTGCGACCTAAAATTAAAAGTAAAAAGGTGAAAAATTTATTTTTTACCGGACAATTAACCGTTCCTGGTCCTGGTGTTCCTCCAGCTATAATTTCTGGAAAAATTGCATCGGAACTAATAATAAGGGGCGATAACAAATTATTACAACCATGAAACAACTATTTGATCAAACTTCATTTGAATGTAGCCAAAGGTTTACTTCAACTTACAGTACATCTTTTTCACATGCCGTTAAAATGTTAGCTCCATCTATGCGACCTGCAATTCACAGTATATATGGATTCGTTCGTTTGGCTGATGAAATTGTCGATTCATTTCACGACTGGGACAAGAGAGTTCTACTAGATAATTTTGAATTAGAATTTCACGAAGCATTGAATATGGGCTTAAGCTTAAATCCGATCTTGAATTCATTTCAATTGACGGTTAAGAAGTATAATCTGGATCTAGACTTAGTAGATGCATTTTTTAAGAGCATGCGAATGGATTTGGATAAAAAAATCTACGAAACAGAAGAAGAGTACAAAGAGTATATCTATGGTTCAGCAGATGTAGTTGGATTGATGTGTCTGAAAATTTTCGTTGAAGGGGATGAAAAGAAATATGAGGAGTTGAAGGTTCCAGCAATGAACTTGGGGTCTGCTTTTCAAAAAGTAAATTTCTTAAGAGACCTGAAAGATGATGTTGAGTTATTGGAGAGAAGTTACTTTCCAAATATTGACTTGAAGAATTTAGATGCGAAGAATAAGGAGCTCATCATTCAAGAGATCGAGGATGATTTTGCGAAAGCATTAAAAGGAATTGAAGGATTGCCTAAGTCATCAAAGTTCGGAGTTTACACGGCCTACATGTATTACAGCAGACTGTTGAAGAAATTAAAGAAAACTCCTTCTGAAGAGATTATTTCCACGCGAGTAAGGGTGAATAATGTTTCAAAGATGGGGCTGTTAGCCAAGTCATATGTAAACCTAAAATTTAATTTGCTATGAAATTCACATTGATATTGCTTATAGGTATTAGTTCTTTATCCTTTATGGGAGAAGTTAAAAGTATACGAGAAAATTTTCATTCTAGCCTTAGCGATGAAATTGGGTTGAGAAAGATAGTTTCATCGCAAAACTTTCCTAATTCCTATTTAACTACTTGCTACAAAGGCGTTGCAAAATCAATGCTAGCAGAATTTGAGTTTTTTCCAACAACTAAGTTGCAATACTTCAATTCTGGTACTGCAATGATCGACCAATCCGTTAAGGCAAATTCGAGTGGTGTGGAACTTAGATATTTGAGATTATTAGTTCAAATTAACGCACCTTCCTTTTTAGGATATTCTTCAAAAATAGTGACCGATTTGAATTATTTAAAATCGAAGCTGCCAAAGAGCTCGATAAGTAATTCATGGAAGGTGAAATTTATTAATAACTTGCTTGCAGGAAAGTATCTTAACAAGTCTCAAAAGGACATGCTTAAAGAACTTAAGGTCAGTATAAAATGATTTCATTCTTACTAGTATTTATTTTGGCATTCATAAGTATGGAAGGTGTGGCATGGTTCGCTCATAAATACCTTATGCATGGCTTTTTATGGGAATTTCACGTAGATCATCATGATCATTCTAATCGGGGATTCTTTGAGAAAAATGATTCTTTCTTCTTAGTTTTTGCACTTCCTGGAATGCTTACAATCATATTAGGTTCTGTCTTTGGAATTTGGTTTTTAGTGGCGATTGGTTTGGGAATTACAGTTTACGGGGTTTGTTATTTTTTAGTTCATGATGTTTTTATACATCAACGATTTAAATGGTTTCAAAATGCAAACAATAGATATTTTAAAGCGATTCGGAGAGCTCATAAAATGCATCATAAGCACTTAAGTAAGGAAGATGGCGAATGTTTCGGGATGTTATTTGTTCCATTTCGATATTTCCAAAATCAAAAGAAATAATTAAAGGATCAAGGAAAAGACCGCTATAGTGATAGGAGCTGGGATTGGAGGACTAGCTTGTTCTGTGAGGCTTGTTGCGAAAGGATATTCGGTAACGGTTTTTGAGGCAAATGAAGTGGCAGGAGGAAAGTTGACCGAGATAAAAAATGGAGGGTTCAGGTTTGACGCAGGTCCTTCCCTTTTTACTATGCCAGAATTAGTTGATGAACTTTTTGGGTTATTTAGCCCAAATCTTCTGAGTGTAAAATACCAAAGGCTTGAGAATATTTGTAATTACTTTTATCCTGACGGTACTTGTTTTTCGGCATCATCAAACCCAGATCAATTTGCAAAAGATGCGGCACGAGTTACTGGAGCTTCTGAGAATAAAATCAAAAAGCATTTAGGAAAAAGCCGTTTCATTTATAACGCAACCGGCTTTCTTTTTTTAGAAAAATCACTTCACAAGTTCAGATCCTACTGTTCATTTAAAGTTTTTACCTCCTTATTAAAACTTCCGTTTTTGAGTGTGCTCACTACGATGAACTCGGTCAATAAACGGAGACTGGAAAATGAAAAAATGGTACAACTTTTTAATAGGTACGCTACTTACAATGGATCCAATCCGTTTAAGGCGCCTGGTATTTTAAACATTATTCCTCATTTGGAATTTAGCAAAGGCGCTTTTTTTCCAGAAGGAGGGATGATTGAGATCACCAATTCCATTTATCAACTTGCAACGTCTAAAGGAGTCGAGTTTAATTTCAACCAAAAAGTTGACCAAATCATTGTCGAAGGGGGAGTTGCTAAAGGTGTAGTTGTACATGGTAAGTCGTACCTGGCAGATCAGGTGATCTGTAACATGGATGTATACCATGCTTATACAAAGCTAATGCCAAGTCAACCTATTTCTAGTAAAAAACTGAATCAAGAAAGATCGAGTTCAGCCCTTATCTTTTATTGGGGAGTCAAAGGAAGTTTCGAAAACCTTGATCTTCACAACATATTCTTTAGCGGAAATTATGCCGCGGAATTTCAAGCTATTTTTGAGGAAAAGAAGGTAATAGATGATCCTACGATTTATGTGAACATATCTAGTAAGAAATCAAGTTCGGATGCTCCGGAAGGTCACGAAAATTGGTTTGTGATGATTAATGTTCCAAGTAATGTTGGGCAAGATTGGGATACCTTAATTGAAAAAGCGAGAAAGGACATTATCTTGAAGCTGAATCGGATGATGAAAATAGACTTAGAAAGTTTGATTGTAACCGAAAACATGCTGGATCCAAGATTAATCGAATCAAATACGCAGTCTTATCAAGGGTCCTTATATGGAACGGCATCAAATAGTCGAATGGCTGCTTTTTTCAGGCATCCGAATTTTTCAAAGAAGATTAAGAATTTATATTTCTGTGGAGGGAGTGTCCATCCAGGAGGAGGAATTCCGCTGGCACTTTCTTCTGCCAAAATTGTAGATAGTTTTATTCGTCCCGTAAATTGAAAATTAAGAAAATTCATATTGCCAGTTTGCTACTGCTGATATTCTATACCGTTGGTGTTTTTGGAATATTGATGCCAGAAGTATTCGAGGATTTTCTTTCCTATACTCCTTTTAATTTAATCCTGACTACGGTCTTATTAATCTGGGCAAACGGCAATTTTAGCATAAAGTTAATAGTCCTTTTTGCCTCGGTTTTCTTGATTGGTTTTGGGGTAGAAGTGCTCGGTGTTAAATCCGGTGTTTTATTTGGTTCGTATCAATATGGTGAGACCCTTGGTATGAAGCTTTTTGAGGTGCCTCTTACCATTGGGTTGAATTGGTTTATTCTCGCATTTAGCACAGCCGCAATTGGCTCATCGATTTTTAAAAATAAGTTATTAAGGGCTTTGTTTGCTGCTAGTTTGATGACGGGATTAGATGTATTTATTGAACCTGTTGCGGTTCAACTTGATTTTTGGAGTTGGGATGGGGGAGAGATTCCGTTTCAAAATTTTGCAATGTGGTTTATTGTAGCGTTTGCTATTCAACTAGTGGTTAATTTTTTAAAGCCGAAATTGGAACCGAAGATTGCATATGTTGTATTCGGAGTACAAGTCGTTTTCTTTTTAATCCTTAACTTATTTTTAGCTGGTAGTTGAGTTTCCTAGAAACCAAATACCTCTATTGGATTTTGCTCTTATTTTGCATCGCATATCCCCTTGCCCAAAGTTTTGAGCACAGGCTAGGCTTTTACCGAAAATGGAAGTATTTAATTCCTGGAATTGGTACAGTCCTATTGCTATTTATTCCATGGGACGTTTGGTTTGAACATACAGGTGTCTGGTGGTTTAATGACGAGTATATCTCAGGTTTTAGATTGTTGGGTTTGCCAATTGAAGAATGGTGTTTCTTTATTGCTGTTCCTTTTGCATGCATGTTTATTTATGAAGCGATTGGATATTACGTAAAGCGCAAATTGTTTGAGGAAAGCGGAAAGTTTTTATTAGGAGGAATTTCCATTCTTTTGATAGTGGTAGCCGTTGTGTATCACAATCAGATGTATACATTTCTAGCTTGTGGTTTAACAAGTTTAATATGCTTATATCTGGCTTTAAAGAATCCAAAATGGCTTGGGAGATTCGTGCTTACGTATGTGATTAGTTGGATTCCATTTATTCTAGTCAACGGAGCATTGACGGGTCTATTTACAGAATCCGCTTTAGTGAATTACAATGAAAGCGAAATTATTGGCCTTCGAATTTTCACCATTCCCATTGAGGATAGTATTTATAATTTATTGATGTTAGCGATGGTGGTTTTTAGTTTCGAGTATTTTAGAAAAGATCAGGTTAATTGATTCGAATATCTACTGTACATTAAATCTTAACAACCCTCATAGACCCAATCAAAAACGGAGAAAGGACTAAATGGAAAAAAGGATCTTTCGTTGTTAACAGGACGATAGTTTATTATTAATCTCTCGTATATACTATTCCGTATAGTAAAAGCACATGCAATTATGGAGTATCAGCCTAATTTATTTCTTTGAGAGTTTAGCTGCAATTTCCTTGGCGTCTATGCAGTATTTGTCATCTCCTTGCAATTTCCATTCACCAGTTTTATCAATGTAGAATTGAACTGTTTTCTTAATTACTTCTGTATAACCACCATACGATTCTAACACTTTTTGAATCTCTGCGATATAGTCAGACCGACTTAAATCACCGTTTTTCACCAAATCCCATTGCTTATTGATGTGCTTGGCCTGGTCCTTATAAGCTGGCTCTGTTGACTTGAATGCCATTAAAAAAAGAGAAAGTGCTTTTGCCTCGGGTGATGGTTTTTCTATGTTTGTTTTCATGGTAAATGTTGTGAATCAAAATACGAGAGTAAAGGTATTGTGAATTTGTGGTTCAGGGAATTTATTTTGGCACAACTTCCTTAAATGTTCTGATTTTATCCGCTCGCTTCGTATGCACCCATTCTGGCCATTCCTCTGGATTCTCAGCATCGTAGATTCGTAATTTTTGATCCCCATTTTCATTTTGGACCAATAGCTCTTTAGATTTACATCCTAATATTTTGGCCGAAGTTTCAACCCCAGAATTAGTAGCTCCGCCAACTCCGTGAGATACAGTACTTGCGCCCACCAAGAATAGGTTTTCAATTTCTGTTTTAGGCTTAAAAGCAAAAGGCCCAACCCCTTTCAAGGTTTTTTCTGTTCCATACACATTTCCACGGGTGGAGTTGATATAGTAGTTATTGGTCATTGGAGTGCCTAACTCAGCTTGAATTACATGTTTTCGAGCATCTGGAATAAGCTTTTCAACTGTATTTAACATTTTATTGGTCAGTTTCTTTTTAAAGGCTTCGTACTCTTCAGTATGATAATCTTTTTCTTTTTCAAACTGCTCAAATGCGGAATAATCTAAAAAAGTGACAATCTCAAAATTATGATAACGGCCGTTAAAACTGGCAGGATCTTTAATAGAAGTGCAGCTAAGAAAAACCCCATTGAATTCTTCTCCGTCAAGAATGTTATCCTGTGTCAAGTTGCCATATACAGCATCCAAATCGGATTCGCTTATTTTCCAGATATTCCCAGAATCAATTCCATACTTAGTTACATCTACATCCAATGTTAAAAACATGATAAGGGACGTCACTGAATATTTTGTGTTGTCTAACCTTTTCTTCAGCTTTTTGCTAATATTATTTTCTCCAACAAGATCTAAGAATGTGATATTAGGGTCAGCATTAGAAACAACACGATCCGCATTGATTATTTCTCCATTTGCTAATTGGACACCTGTAGCTTTTCCTTGTTCAACTATAATTTTATCGACTTTAGCTTTGGTTCTAATTTCGCCTCCGAGGGCTTTGATTGATTTTGTGAATGCCTTTACGAAGCCACCACCACCGCCCATTGGGTAATACCCTCCTTCAATATAATGAGCCATCAACATAGAGTGAACTAGAAAGCTAGCCTTAAAAGGAGGTAATCCATGATCACCACATTGAATGTTCAGAATTGTTTTAAGCAGCGGATCTTTGATGTACCAACTGATAACTTTCTTAAGTTTGAATGGAGCGTATTTACCAACATACTTGGTTTTGAATGCGACCGTAACATGATCCCAGAATCCACTCATGTTTGGAATGATCATCATCTGATCATGTATAGCCTGCACCAGATCAATATATTTCGTAATGCCTTTTTTCTCTTCAGGAAAACGTTCGCACAGGTCTTTTTTTAAGTTTTCAATTCCTGCAGGCATTGAAAATTGATCATCTCCTATATGACAATGCTCGTATCCTTTTCTATTCATTTCGAAAAAGACCATGTCGTTTGCAACACCTAAACCACATAGTAATTCATTGGTGCTATCGCCTTCACCGATTGAACCTACATAATGGACACCAGGACTAAACCGTTGACCGTTTAAGGTAAAACTATGACACCATCCACCTGGAACGTCATGCTGCTCAAGTAGTAAAACTTTATGCCCGGCTCTAGAAAGGCAAAGAGCAGTTGATAGTCCACCTGCTCCTGAACCTACTATAATGGAATCGTATTTTTTATCCAATGTTTTTATTTTTGTAATCGTATATAACGAGGCAGCTAAAGTACGTTGTTCTGTGTAATCAGAGTGAGGATAAGTTTAAGGGTTCAGTTTTAGATTTTATACGTTGCCACTTTACAGCTAAAACAATGCTGATTTTGCACAAAAAAAGCTTCCTATCAAAAATGAAAGGAGGCTTTTTAATCGTAATAATTTGTTATTACAATTCGATCTTGAAAGAACAGTTGACTGTTACGGTTCCAATTTGTCCATTTTCTGGGTTAGTCTCTTCATTTCCGCTACCGCAAGAAGAAATTAGTACAGTCGTGTTTACAAACAGCCCAACTAGAGATGTTTTTAAATTAATTCAGGTCTAGTATTCAGATAAATATATGACATGATATTTAAACTGGTCTACAAATCTGTCTGATAAAATAGAGGAGGAGGTCCTTAATTAAGAAGTTTATTTTTTTAACCAAGCTAGCCCTTCACTAAATCCGCTGAGATTATTATAAGTAGCAGGTATTACAATTTCTCCCTTTCTATTTAAAAATCCAATTTTACCGTTCAGATCAGCGTACATGATTAGACTTCCGCCATCTGCCATTCCCAGGTACTTTACTTTAATAGGTAGCGGCTCAAAATTCTTTAAGAAATAATCTTTCTTGGCATTCATAATTGGACCGTACCCTTCTGATGGGTACACAGCACAATAATAACCAGCATCTGTACAGTTCAAGGAAATAGATCGATATTTCATTGGGAGAATAAGTACTCCCATTGTGTCGACCAGTCCTACCAAACCATCTTTTTCTACAGTAGCGTAACCGTCATCATCAAAAGAATTAACATGATCGTAATCTCCACCAAAAACCATTTCATTCTTCCAATTGATAAATCCCCAGCCACCCATTGGTCTTTTTGTACTAACTGCTCCTCTTCCCATATTGAACCCTTGAAAAGATCCATGCTTGGGCCTGAATACCACTTTCCCGTTCCTATTAATCAAAACGGTTCGTCCTCCATCCATAGACCGGCAGAATCCGTTGTGAAACGATGAAGTTCCACCTTGTTTGGATGTTAATGGAATAATCACTTTACCTGATGTATCTATGAAACCATAGTCACCTTCTTCTTTACCATAAAGCGAAACGCAACACAGTCCTTCGTAAAAAAGAACGGAGCCTCTGTATTTACATTCAACAACTTCATTTCCAGCGCGATCAATGAATCCCATGGCACCGTTTTCATAAACAGCCAATCGATCTGTAAACCCAGGAACCGCTACACCTACCTTTTTGTACGGTTTCGTTTTAATGGTTTCTCCTTGCTGATTAATGAGCGTGTAAGTTTCACTTCCTCGTTTCTTTACCCAAGTTACATTGGTCGCAAAATTTTTGACTTCTTGGTAAATACATGGGATTACTATTTCTCCTTTTCTGTTAATAAACCCGTAGGCTGGCACCCACCTTTTGTTTATCAACTCGTACTTTTGTATTTGGGCCAATCCAGCGCTATAATCGAAGATCCACTTGGCTTTTATAGTAAACACTTCCTTACCTGTAGTATCAATGCAAGTCCAGTTTGTTTCTTGAGAATGAAGATTAAAGCTAAGAGTAAGCGTTAAAAGTAGTAGGATAATAAATTTCATTGTTGGGTGATTGAGACAACAATGTACAATTTATGTGGCAAATGATAAGGGAATTATAGATGGTTTGAATAAAGGTAATGAAGTTCTGAAAAGCAGATTAACAGCCGGTATTTACCACAATCACACTTTAATCATTTCCTGCAAATAATCACCTAAAAGATCCTCCAAGTTCTCGTGGCTGTGCAACTGATCGTAGCGAATGTCATGTTGTTGGAGTTGCGCCAGTTGTTGTTCTGAAAGTTGAATTTTGAAAACAAGTGCTTTGAAGGCTTCGTCCAAAAGTCCTGTTGGATTAACAATAGGCAATGAGCTAGAAACAATTTCAGCTGTTGCAACTGCTTTAATTTCGTTCAATGCGTGAATGATTTCCGGAGCAAAAACTCCAAAGGAAGTATCGTAAAATTCTGCAAATCCACCGCTGGTTACGGTCTGATTTAATTTAACGATCACATATACTATTTTTTCTGGACCGGTTAAATCCTGAACAACCTGATACCATTGTGACCAACTTTCAATATCAAAATTGGCATCTTCTAGCTGTTGGTCGGCTGAACTATAAAGTCTGCTAATAAGAGCCCTGTTCGAAATGTTTTCCATTATTAATCTTCTGGTTGTTTGTCAAAAGTATATCGAAATTACATTTATTGCTTATTACAGTTGGATGCGTTTGGTTTTATTTACAGTATTCACTCTGAGAATCTAATTTGTACAAATGATTTTAGACTTATATTTCCAATTATGATAGATTTATCTCATTCTGAGAATCAAATTCAATGTGTTACAGATTTTCAGGGCCTGGTTTCCGCGCCTTTTCAAGGAGAGATCAATGCGATTTGCTGGACTCGTGAACTAGTAGGAGATTTTTCTGAGATTGTTAATCTAGTAGAGCTAGACGGGAATATGGCGGAACTTGATCAAGCGGAGCTTCTCGAGCTTCAATTAGGTAAACAGGGGCAACTTGCCCGTCAAGTGCTTTTAAACGATCTAAAGGTGCTGAACGAGCATGGTGCATCTCCAATTTTAAATCTCATCAAGTGTTATGAGAGAGATGACGCATATCCGTTTTTCCCAACGGATGTATATTCTTTCCACGTAGATCGATCTCCGGTACCAACAGATACTTTTTTATGCACTTACCACGGGGAATCGAGTGAAATATTGCCAAATTCTCAAGCTGAGCAGAAAGTCTTAGTTCCTGAAATACGGGATGAACTTAAAAAACTTTACGGTGGAGCAGATGAGGGTTTTGAATCATTTTTAAGTGAATACTTCTTTGATTTGCACTATTCAGCGAAGCCAGAGGCAAGGCTTACGAAATTGGGTGTCGGACATTTATGGAAATTGGCAGTTGATCATCCTGAAAGTGAAGTTCTTCCTTGCTTACATCGGGCACCAAAAGATAAAAGCGGAAAGACTCGGTTGATGCTGATCTGTTGAATCCAAAGCAATTAAGTATGATGTTCTTGATTGGTCCATACTATTTTATTCTTTCTCTAGTCGTATGTAAAACAATTGTTTAGACGATGATCTAGGTACGGGTCGTTGAAATGATTTTGGTATAATTTTGTCGCATAACATTCCGACACCGTTACAAACAGAGCAATCATGGTCGTTCCCTGAATCATCATGCCAAGTGCCATGATAGCAATCTTCATTTGTACAGGGTCTGCTGTTAACCAATGAATCGATACTTTGAGTTTCGTATTCTATGCTATCTGTTGAGGCTAAAAAGGTAATCCCTTTAACTTCTTTTATTATTGCTCCACTTAACGTATCCAAGTACCAATCTTCCACAAACTCTAAAGAACTTAAATATGAAGAATTAAAAGTGGTATCAACCAGTTCCCACATACGATAGCCATTGAGTCTAGGTACTTGCTTCAATTCCTTTAATGCGAAATTTGCTTCTATTTGTTCCCATTTTAATTTCTTTTTACTGTCGTATGATTCGTACGCTTTTAACTTTCCTTCTTGAATTTGCTTCAAGATCATATTAACAAAAGAGTACTTCAGTTCAGGGTATAAGTTATTACTGCAGAACCCTATCGATTCATGAACTAATTGGTCGTGATATTGGCCTGAATTTATAATGTCTTTAAGGGCGTCTGATCCGTATTTTCCCGCATTTACATTAACAACGTAGGTAATGTCTTTACCAATTAACTCATGTTTGATAAGTGTCTTATGGTAACATTCGTAATGATCATAGCTTTTAGTAACAGGGCTGGTTGTAATTGCGACTTTTTTGAAAGTTTGTTTATCCTGATTGTAGTGCCAGTTTTCGGTGAAATTCAATCCAAAAATTTCATCATTACTTAAAACAGAATAGGTTGTTTCATCTTTAGCCCGGTCTTCTTTATTATAAACAACAGTCTTCCTTTTTGTGAACTGCTGCTTTTCTTCCTTTGTCAAGGGTCTACCTTTTGGATGTTTCCAAGAGTCTGTTTTAGCTAGCAACTTGCCCGTGGTAACAAATTCTAATTGCTGTGCAAGGATGGCTTTCAGTCTAGTTCTATCTGTTCCATGGACTATTGCGCTTCGCGAGTACTTTTCTAAGGTATCATTAAAACTCAACGTATAATTTACTTTTGCCTTCTTAAAGTCCGGATCAGCGAAGGTCTTTTTTGGTTCTTCCAAGGGCAAATAAAAATTCCAGACATCCCAAGTTTTAGATTCTTCGGGATCCGAATTATCTTCATTTTTACCGCCAAGTTCTATTCCTTGGACTTCTTTTGAAAACATTCCTTTTCTCAAATCGACATACCATCGTTCGTGAAACCGAAGTCTGGAGACCGTATTAAATACAAGTGGGATTTTTACATCAATCGTCAAGTATTCACCATCACCATTATAATATTGATCTCCGTTTTCATCTAGCATAGGTTCTTTCAACGTATTAAATAACCCAATGTCTTTATTGATTTCCTCGAAATTCCGTTTATCGATAAAGTATAATTGTTTGCCGTCTTGTGCCTTTTTAAACAATGGGGATAGGAGATTGAAGCGAGTAGAATATTCTAAATTATTGTTCCACCATTCGCTAGTTACGTCATGAACTAAATGGAAGTCTGAACTGATATGGTCTGTGAGAAGATGAGATTTTTCATTTGATTTAATCTTAATAAATCCGAGATTTCTGGTTCCTTTAATATCCCCGTTATTATCTTTTTGAATTATAACAGGTGCAATCCAACGTACTTTTTTAATAATTGAACTATCAGTCTCTGATAAATACCAATCTTCAATAAATCCTAATGCAACAACCCGGGTAATATCTCTTCGGTAGTATTGAATCATTATTAGCGGATATCCAAATTCATCATATAGAGGGTTACCCTCCATGTCTACATCTTCATATTCTTCTGATTCGTAAAGAGCCGGATGAAACTTCAAGGTATCTGAAATCAAGTCACCAATCATATCAGATGGTTTATTAAATGGAGCTGGTTGTGCTTCGTGAAGTTCAATTAAGCCACTTTCAATCGCGTCAAACAAGTCTTGTATAAAAGGTAAAAGTCGTTCCTGAGAAATGCACTCATGATTCCAGTCTTTTTGATAAGCGATATCATTCACAGCTTGAACTCTTACTTCAGAATAAACAGTTTGTAGAAATGTCTCTTTATTTTGACCGAAAGCAATGTAGCTTGTAAAGGTTATTATAAAAGCGAATAAGAATTTATTCAATGTGATTATTTTGAGGGTGTACATTAAAGTTAATGAATTAATTGCGAGGTTCTTATTGGTGTATTCATTAAATTTTAGCCATTCAGAATGATGTCTTTAAAAATTTTAATTGACAGCGAACTGAATAAATATTTAGCAGCTAAGTTACATGTAACCGACTATTATCGTTGGTATGGCGTGTATTTTAAAAATTGTTAGCTACGTTTTACTTCTTGCAATATTGATCTGATTTTTCAATTGAATGTTGATTTTCAAGGTCTATGTCATTGAGGCTTTTTGCAGCACCCCAACCGAATATTTTTTCAAAGAATGGAAGTGATTTATTGTTTCTTATTTGTTGCAGGAAGTACTCTTCATGCTCTTTTTCTTTAATTCCCATTTCGAATAGGATCTCGTCATGGTCATTTATACCGATTTCATGGAAATACTTAATCATGACAATATATTCACATACGTTGCCACTTTCAAGCCTGCCTGCAAAGTAATAGGGCATAAACCATCCAATTAGGTAACAACCTAAAGAAATCAATTTCCCAATAATATGGAATTTGAATTCATAATACTTCGAAATAGGGATGTTATAAGTATTCATAATTATTAGAACTTCCTTTCTGTGTCCCCATTCGTCATCTTCTATTTGTTTTATTTCTGCTTTTTGAACAATGTCCTTTACTGAACCTGCATGCCCAATATAAGCTAAGGCTGCAGCCTTCTCACCAGAGTATGCCTTCTTCAGCTGTTTTACAAGTTTTGGATGTTCAAGTTTCATTTGACCCCGAAGGTACGGGGGAATAAAGATAGTGCTTTGAAGCCCCAATTTCAATTGAGAACGAACAGAATTAGCTTTATTTGCTATTGTAGTCCGTTCGTTTTATAGTAGATGCGACAGAACCCTTACATTTCGATTTACATGTTTCAATAAATACTATTAAAGGCCTAATGAAATTATTCAACTTTGACAATCGTTAATATTCTATTACTAACACCTACCAGCGCACCAGCATCTGAAACCTGAGTATCAACCCTCCATCTAACTTCAATAGTTTGTCCAGCTGTAACTGTAGAAATTCCTTGTAAATAAATATCTGAGGGGGCCGATAAAAAGGTTCTTGTTCTTTCAGAATTAGAAATTAAGACACCATTTTCATATAGACTAAACGTAGCCACATGATCAACTGGTGTAACTACAGTAGTTGATCCGGCTTGATATATAGTTCCATTAACGACACAACCTGCAGCAGTAAAACCTGTGATAGCACCTGAATTAGTACCAATATCGCCAGTATAAATTGAGGCTCCTGTATTAGCAATACCTCCATTACATGAATACATCACAAAAGAAATTAATCCTCTTAAATCAACATGAGGAGAAATGATTGTTGGCACCGAAAGTGTTCCTGGTCCAAAAGAAATAGCACCGCCTTTAGTAAATAACCTTCCGTCTATTGTGCAAGTAGAGCCAACAGCAACTGCGGCAGTATTAGAAATCATAGTTCCTTGAATAGTAGTTGATCCACCTATACCTATAGCGGTTTGTGCTATCCAAAAAATATTTTCTGGTGATGCACCGTTTATTAAATTAACTACAGTACCCGCTCCAGTATTAAATGCTCCTGCACACTTAATAATAAATAAAGGATTAGCAAGTCCTAGACCATCCAGCGTAAGCGCTCCAGCAATAGACCCAGCACCAGCAACTGTATAAACTCCAGGTCCAAGAATTTCTCCAGATCCAAAAGTAAGAGGATGTGTAGCAGTAACTGCGAAAGTATCTATATCATCATAAATCAAACCTAAATCTGTACAAAGATCAGCTGTATTAACTCCAGTTGTATTAACAGCATTTGGGATATTGCATTGCGCGTTAAAACGAACAGCATAGGTCCCTACGCCTGGCGTAACAGTCATACCTGTTACTTGCACGTCTGTAGTTGAAGTAGTTGTAATATTTGCTGCTGCATCAATAGAATTATAACGGCTTTCTTTAGTTTCAAAAGCGACCCAAGATGTGCCATTCCAATAATAATAACCAGGTATTACGTTGTTTGGAAAAGCTCCGGAAGTAGCTGTATTATAAACCAATAGAGAGGTAGCGGGTGCTGCAATTGGCGCAGCATTATTTATAGCAACAAGTGCAACACGGGGAATTAGCAAACCTTTATCATTACTAGGCGAAGCATCAATATCAAGTAATGCGGACGCAGCAGGTGTTCCTCCCGTATTGTTAATGCCTACATTTTGGGCAAGAGTAGTTTTAATAAAAAAAATAAATACAATCACTATAAAAAGAAATTTGAAATATTTCATGATTTATTTATAATTCTTTTATGTGTGAAATAATTTTTAGAATTTCTTATGACTACCACATAGAATCCATCTGATTTATTTAAGCGTTCGAATACCATTTTATTTTCACCAATAAAAGAATCTGATATCCCCCAAAGATATGAAAATCTGAGCTCAAATATTTGGAGGTCAAAAAATGTCTTAAAAACCAATTTTAGTTGCTTGAAAAAGTTGTTTTTAATAGCAAAAAAAGGCTTGGAGCGGTTGAAAAGAGATGAAATGGCTATATCAGTTTCAAGAGATATTGCGTTTAAAATTATCAAATAGTTCATTTCACTTTAATTTTTAATAAAGACTATTTTTGACGTAAAACCTTTATTTTTTGAAAATATAGAAACAAGTAGAACTTGGCTGTTTAAGTTTCCTAAATTTAAAAAATTCATAGTATTACTAAGACTATGAGATTCAATTAGCAATTGACCAACTGCATTTCTGATTTCAACCCTATCAAGATTGTCTCCTGTAATAATCAGGTCATTATTATTTATCCAAATGTTAGGTGTAATCGCATTATTTTCAATCGTATTTTGTTCAAGAACGACAATCTCTTTTGTTGCCTCTTTTGAACATAATAAATTTTGATAGGTATTAAGGGTTACGTTATATATTCCAGCATACGAATATTGATGCACAGGAGAAAAAAGTACTGAAGAATTGAAATCCCCAAAATCCCATAAGTAAGAATTGCCATTGACAGATTGGTTAGTGAAATTGATAGTCCCTCCTGAACCAAGATATACAGTGTCAATGTCGCATATAAATTGGGTAATTATTTCATCGGGCTGTTGCACTATCACCGTGTCAATTCTATTGCCACAAATTGCATCAGTAGATTCAATAAAATAAGTTCTTGGCACTAGGTTTGTAATAGAATCTATGGAATTAACACTAGAATTAAATGCGATAATATTATTTAAATTATCCTTCCAGGTAATATCAAATGGTGAATTACTGTTTTTTGAATAAATTATGCTAGCACTTGCATTTCCAAAACAATCCGCATCTGTTTGAATAATATCAACTTGGGCGCCTATATGTAGTAGAAATCTAGCTGTTTGCGTAGAATCATAAATTGTAGTTGAAAACGAATCTATTTCTGATAAATCATAGGATATACCTGTAAACAAATCTTCAAGAAATAAGCATGAAGAAGAAGAAGTGAAATCAAGCCCATTCTCTATTTGGATAATATGTGTGCCAGTAATTCCGCATAATATTTTTATAGGGATATCCCTTTCTTGATAATTAAGTTGATTGATTGAACAATCGGTTCCATTAACGACACTTGAAGTAAGAGGTAAATTTATGTTGGATGATGGTACTTTTTCAGCATCATACATAGCGTCAAAGCTAGCAGAAGCATTGTCTTCAAAATTAATTACTAATTCATCAGCACCGTAAGCATTGCTTGTTTTTATTCTCAGCGGCACAGCTGAGGCCTGCTTAATAAATGTCGCATCGACAGTTGTTTTACTTGCTTCAGTAACCTGGATTGCAGCACCAATTGAGTTTGCTTGTACCCAAAAGCCTTGACTTGAGGCGATGTTATTGGAGCCTCCGTTGGTTCCAATTCCACCTACATAACTTGCAAATTGTTCAAGGTCTGGATTCCAAATATAGATAGCATTATTTATATTGGTTTTGGAAATGTTAGGAGAATCCCAGTCCATTGTAGAGGGATATGGGTTTGCAGCCATATTCCAACCGTCACTAGCATTTCCAGTGTTGGTGTAGGTTAATGGTAAATTAATGGAACCGGTATTAGGTGGGCCAGCAACATCTATCGTAAAAGCCGAAGTGCCAGTTAAATCATCGCCACACCAGACCCACAAACCTTGCCCGGGAGAAACCGCGTTAGTAGTACTGGTAGCTGGCATAAAACCGACATTCAATGCTCCAGCTA
>JBLIOB010000058.1:0-18261 GCA_047639575.1 Parvicellaceae bacterium | reverse complement strand
CATGATTCTAAAGTGGATATTGAAGTCTGACTTTAAAAGCTATTTGATTATTGACATGCCTGAATATTTAATGCCTGATTTCAAAAACGTATTTCTTTCGGTATGGTCTAACGTTAAATCTTTTATCTGGGATGCCGGAAAAATCATCCTCGCAACCTCAATCATTTTATTTGTTTTGGCTACGAACGGTTCGGATAGATTTGATCAATCAGAGGAATATATCAATGAAATGTATGGGAAGGCATCAACTGATGAAAAAGAATCTCTGCTTGCTTCGTACCAGCTTGAAAACTCCTATTTAGGAGTAATGGGCAAATCAATAGAACCAGCAATCAGTCCTTTAGGTTATGATTGGAAAATTGGTATCGCCTTAATATCATCTTTAGCTGCTAGAGAAGTCTTTGTAGGTACTTTATCCACTATTTACGCCATAGAATCTAGCGAAGAAATGACCATTCGTGATCGTTTAAAGCATGAGAAAGGATCGAATGGAAAATTGATTTTCACTTTTGCAACAAGCATCTCTTTATTGTTGTTTTACGCCTTTAGTTTACAGTGTTTTAGTACAATCGTTGTTACATTTAAAGAGACAAAATCTTATAAATGGACCGCAATTCAGTTCTTATATATGAGCGGATTGGCGTACTTTGTAGCATTATTAGCTTATCAACTATTAAAGTAATGGAGATCATTCAAAATATCGCTGTTTTTGGATGCTGCGCACTCGCGGTACTTTTTTTGGGTATGCGATTTACTAAGAAATTCAGAACAAAGAAAAGCGGTTGCTCGACTGATTGTGGGTGCAGCGCAAAGAATTTTTCCTAACCAAAAGTTGATTCAGCTATTTTTGAAAGCTAATTCTGGCTTATCATTAAGAAACTTATTTGTTGTTATATTGATTCATGGTTCGATCTAGACCGATCGTACCAAAAGCTTTTATTATTTCAACAGAAGCTTCAATTTTGATTTGTAGTGGAACAACTTCATCCAGTTTCCAGTTACTTAAAACATATTTAACCTGTTGACCTTGGCCAAAGTCGCTACCGACTCCAAATCTAAGTCTAGGATACTTGGATCCTCCAATAAGCTCCTGAATACTCTTAAGGCCGTTATGGCCTCCATCACTTCCTTTTGGTTTGAGACGTAAAGTTCCAAACGGAAGGGCAATATCATCTGTGACGATTAACAACCGATCTGGCGTTATTTTTTCTTTTTGCAGCCAATACTTTACTGCTTTCCCACTTAAATTCATGAAAGTGGATGGCTTGATGCAAATAAAGGTTCTACCCTTATGTTTAACCTCACATCGATCACCTAGTCTATCAGGCTTAAAAACAGAACTGGACGCTTTTGCAAAAGCGTCCAGTATCTTAAATCCTATATTATGTCGAGTATCCGTATACTCTTCCCCGATGTTTCCTAATCCAACGATTAAGTACTTCATCGATTCAGTTTATCCTTCTTTTTTGTCAGCTGGGGCTTCAGCGCCTTCAGCACCTTCAGCACCTTCCGCTGCCGCTGCTGCTAATGCTGCAGCTTCTTCTTCCTCTTCTTCTTCGGTTGCACCTCTTGCAGCTCTAACCGCAACAACTACTGACGATTCAGCATCTAAAAATGTAACACCTGGAATATTAATATCTGCAACTCTAACTTTTTCACCAATTTTCAAAGGCTCAACGTCAATGTTCACAGCATCTGGAAGATCTGATTCCAAAGCAACTACTTGAAGTTTTCTAAATAGTTGAGCTAATCTACCACCATTCAAAACACCTCTAGCTTGTCCAGTAACAGATACTGGTAATTTGATCTTAATTGCTTTTCCTTCAGCAATTTCCAAAAAGTCTAAATGCGAAACACTGTCAGTAACAGGGTGCATTTGTGTGGCTTTTAAAATCGCTTTATAAGTTTTACCTGCTACTTCAACTTCCACTATGGAAACTTCCGGAGTAAAAACTAATTTGTTAGCAGCGTTCCTTTCAACGAAGAAGTGAACTTGCTCTGCTCCACCATAAATTACAGCAGGAACCTTTCCCTGTCTACGAAGTGCAGCTGCATCTTTCTTCCCTACGTTCTCTCTAAGAGAACCGCTCAATGATACTTTTTTCATTTTGTTACTATTTATTTATTGTTTTATGCTATTACAAAATGCTCGCTAATTGAATCATGACTAATCGCTTTAGACATGACATCAGCAAACAAATCATCAACAGATAACACTTCTATTTTGTCGTTCTCTTCTTTAAGAGGAAGTGTATCCGTGACTATTAATCTTGTTAAAACCGAATTTCTAATTCTTTCGTGCGCAGGCCCACTTAGTACGGCATGCGTACAAATAGCGGTAACCGACTTAGCTCCATGCTCCATGAACATTTGTGCAGCTTTAGTTAAGGTTCCTGCAGTATCAATCATATCATCAACCAGAAGAACATCTTTTCCACTAACATCACCGATTACGGTCATGCTTGCAATTTCATTTGCCTTTTTTCTTTGCTTATAGCAGATTGCTAAGTCAACATTTAGATGCTTGGCATAAGCATTTGCTCTTTTGGTTCCACCTGTATCGGGTGCAGCCATAATAAGATCTGTCATGTCCATATTATCCTTTATCCAAGGCATAAATATCGTTGAACCGAACAGGTGATCAACTGGCACTTCAAAGAATCCTTGAATTTGATCTGCATGTAAATCCATGGTCATAATTCGATCAACGCCCGAAGACATTAATAAGTTCGCCACTAATTTGGCTCCGATTGCAACACGAGGTTGATCTTTTCTATCCTGACGAGCAAAACCGTAATAGGGAGTCACTGCAATAATTTTTTTAGCAGATGCTCTTTTCGCGGCATCAACCATTAATAAAAGTTCAAAAAGATTGTCGGTTGGCGGAGGTGTAGATTGAATTATAAAAACGACACATCCACGAACTGTTTCTTGATATGAGGCTTGAAATTCACCATCACTAAATTCCTGTATCTCGATAGCACCTAGACCTAACCCGTAACTTTTAGCAATTTTCTCAGCTAACGCTAGACTGTGTCGACCTGTGAATATTTTTACTTTATCAGACATGTGCTTACTTTTTATCGTCTTATCAGGCTGCAAAGATAATTTAATTTAGTCGTTTATCATAGTATGATTTACAGGAAATTTAAAATTAACTCTAGTTAAAAATCGAGCAATTGTTGTACGATCTAATCTTGAGAAACTAAAAAGCCTTCAACATCAGTTGAAGGCTTTTTCAACATCCCTCTTTCGAGGCCTGTATCAAGCCGGGGCAATTATCGAACTTTTTGAAAGAATACATTCAATTAGTTCTAAGTTTTGTTTAAAACGCTTGTCCGCAGGTTTCACAATGCGCACCAATGCTAATTCTCACAATCTGGGACACTTTTGGGTCTGACGTATTAATTTTAATAAAAACTAAGAAATGTCTTTTTGGAATCACAATTCTGAAGATAAACTCAAACACCATGGCTATATTAAAGCAACTATTCCTCAATCTGGTTATTTCAAGTTAAGGTTTACTTTAAGCTATAGAGATGCAATGGAACTATTAGATTATTCGCGGTTTAGTTGATTTTCTACTATTTTTTCCAACTCACTCTGTTTAAAGTCAAACCAATCTTTTCTAGAATCAGAATGGTCGATTGTACGTTTGAAATTCTGAAATGGCTTATTGCTCACTAAAACAAACTCCAACTCCGATTTAAGTTTTTGGTCAGCCATTTGTTCTATAAAACTCTCCATAATTTTAAATGACTCAAAACCTTCTAAAACATCGAATTTCACGAAATCCGCTTGCTGATTTTCCACTTTTTCTAATTCTTCCTTAAAAGCCTCTTTAAATTCTTCTTCATGCGATATTTCGGAGAAATCCGGGATTGCCACAATTTCGTTGGTCTTTGCGTTATAATAACAATTTTTTCCGCAATCCAATTCTTGCGCAATTTCCTTGATGATCTTGGATTTAGAGCTATTCATTTCTTTATTAAATCATTTTACAAATACACAACTTCCTGTTTTTTCCAAAAAACCAGTAAATTGACGTTTGGGCTAAAAGTACGGAGAAACGGTTTGGCAAGTTAGGGTTTGTGTCTTTAGGTGGTGTCGTGGCAAGTTTTCTTTAATTCTTTCTGTTGAGATAAATGATTTTACCTTCTTCACTTTGTTTGATGGGCTCATCTACCAATTCGTATTCATTAGGGTAGAATTCCCAATAAATTTCACAGATATATTCATGAAACCCCCAGCCAATTCCGTTGGTTTCGTGCACAATGTTTGATACCTGTGCAGCAAGTTTCTCAAGTAGATTTTCTTTTTTCATTAGTTTCATGGCGGCCGCAAAGGTCGTCTCCAAACTTGAATAAAATCCTTCATCGATGTCACCAAAGTCATTGGTGAAGTTAACACCTGTTGCCACATAGAACAGCATGAGCTCAGCTACAAGTTCAGAAGAGGGGGAGAATTTCTTAAAATCTGTTATTGCTTTTTTTCCGTTCTTAAGTTTTAGATCATATCCACTAGTTGGATAAAATGCTTCGAAAACAATATCTCCATACTTATTGAACAAATCACGCTCATTAGGATTCACATAATAGTCGAGAAGCTCTTTTGTTGCCTTGTCCTTCTTATATAAATCTGAAATTAAGTTGATCAATCCTTCTTTGTCTAGCTTTTTGAGTTCTTTCTTTATGTCACGTAATCCCATTATTTAATTTTGTTGAGTCATTTTAATTTGCCACAAGGTTTGACCTCTTACAGAGAAACGGTTTGGTAGTTTAGGTTCTGTACTCTACGTTTTGTTAGCATTTCGTTATTTCAATTTCCAATCGGATAAAGCGAGCGTTATTATTACATCATTCCACAGTTCAATACCTCTTAGTTTTGATTTAACATCATAAACGGATGTGGTCAGCCATTGGCTATTTCCTACAATAAACATCATGGCTTTATATTCAAGGTCCTTATCCGTTGGATTCATAATAGTCAACATCATAGATTCGCTAATCTTGTCCTTAGAGTTTTGCTTGAATTCGACCGTAATTGTTCTTTTTGGATTAAGATTTTCTTTTACAACTTTCATTGCTATTATTGAGTCATGCGCAATCTCAATTTCAACAAACAAAAATTCACCTGGGTATATCTGAAGTATGTTATCGTGTACGAAAAAGGGAGAACTTTCAATTTTCTGTTCAAAGAATTGGACTCCATCCACTGGCAATGTTAAGACGTAACTTTCTCTATTTGGCAAGTCGTTTTGCCCATAAGAAGCGTGCAAGAAGACAATTGTCAATAATGTTAGAGCTATCCGAATTGTCATAATTATAGGTTTGATGAATGCCAACGGTTTGGATAAAGCTAGTGAGAAAAGCCGTAGGTCTTTTGAATATGCATTGTTAACGAGTCGTGATTTTACTTAATTTCAGAATTATCCTTAGCACCCTTACTTAAAAGGAAATCAATTATATCCTTATTCTCCCCATCCTTTGCAGCCATTAATGGAGTCATCCCATTACGTCCTATCGAATTAATATCGATCCCTTCACTAAGTAAATTTTTCACTTGATCAATGTGGCCGTAGAAACACATCTCTAGTAATTGCCATATTTTGTCTTCGCCATTCACTTTTATGTGCTCGATTACGTTAGAGTAAGCAATTTACTTACACTTTCAAATAGCTTTTAAGATAGTGTTTTTACGGTACTTGGATAACTTAGAGCCTTTTCTTAGAGCTTTGGCCACAGAAGGCTAGATGCAACGGACTATTTTCCTCTCAAATAGCTACTAGCAAAAAACACGAGCCAACCTACCAACCCTTATATATACAGATGAATACGGGTATGTTACTTACTCTTTGTTGGCAACTGTACTTTCTATTCTTTTATCTTTAGCTCTCCTTGAATCAGTGTCATAATATTCAAATTCTTTTTCAATTTTATAAATTCTTGTTCACTCGGCTTTATTTCAATTTCAAAACTATTCGAGGGTAATATTAGTATAAATTTATTTCGAGATAACTCTATCTTAAACTCTTTCATTTCTCCGCCAATTTCTCCCTCACTTGTTTCAAAATAATGATAATCTCTATCAAATTCATCCTCGCCATATGTTCTTTGAATCAGCAAGTATTTTTCATGGGAATTTACTAAATCTTCAATTTTTTTATTTTCATCAAATTCTTCATAGACTGAATCACAGAACGTAATTGTACAACCAAGTTCTTCGTCCGAAATTTCAATACGTTTGCACTCAAAAATCATTTTTTCTATCTAGTTGCCAAAGTTTGGAATAAAGATAGTGCTCTGTAGCCTTAATTACAATTGAGAGCGGCAGAGATCGAATGAAAGAAGATGCAATTACCTGTGGAGGTCTCTGTAATCACGAGCTGATTTAGCAGAGAAGTCAACAGAGGTCATAGTACTTAGTGGATACGAGCTAGAAATGCTAATACCATCATCTAGAGGGCGCACGCACTAAGGAAGGACTGAACATTGAGCAGTCAAAAATTCGATAAGGAATACCTATGTATAGCCTTATGTTAAATTATGACAAAGCTGTAAATGGTGAAAAGAGCTTTTATAGTACGCTCAGTGAACCGCTGTATACGAGACCCTTATGTACAGTGGCGTGAGAGGCGCAGTTCGTCAGATTATCTGAAGGACCCGTCTACTCGATTGGCTATTGATTAAGTTAAAAAATCGGTCTGATTTAATTTTTCCAATTCCATTAGTACCAAGAGTTGAACTTATATTTTCAACATAAACCCAAACCACATCATCAGTTTTCGAATCTAATTCAAATCTTAATTTCCAAGTTTTGTCGGGAGCATCAAGCTCTATTTTAATTCCATTTCTTTTTACGGAAGTTGATTGTGTATTAAAATTCGAAATGCCATTCAAATATTGGATTAAACTATCCTGTTTGACTTGATCTAAGACTAGATTGTCACATCGAATTTCTGTAATCAAATTAAGTTCTGACAAGAAACTTTCTCGGACATTGTTCATTAATAACCATGAAAACAAAAAGAACAAGCAGACCGAAACAGGTAATTGTACTAAACCTATTACACCAAAGTTTCTCTGTTTTTTATTTTTGCGAATTATGCCAAAAGCCAATAGAATCCCTCCTCCTACTGCTATGAAAAAGGATAAAAAACACCACATCATAAAATTATCCAGGAATGATCCAAAACTCTCCATCAGTTATAGCTAACGTTTTGGCTCGTATGTTCATGCAACGGTTTGGTAGGTTAGGGCATGCATTTTAGCTCTTGTTGGCAAATCGTTTAATTAATAACATTTGATATCACTCAATATTAATCGAAATGGTTGAGTATTTCTTATCAGTTTCGGGTTGACACCCCATAGATTTAATGTGAGAATAAGAAATATACATTTCTTTCCCAGTTCCATCCTTAATATGGATGCAATCCTCCATAGCGGTTATGACGGTGCTACTTGCCTCAAAGACATCTCCATCGCAAATGAAATTTCCGTTTACATATCCGTAAAAATTATTTACAAGGACTTTCTGCACAGTTTTAGTGGGATGAGCGTTAATAAACGTTGTTGCTACAGTTTTGGATACCTGGGCAAAAGAACCAACTGACATTCCGAAAGCAAAGAATGCTGTAATTGTCAAAATCTTAATCGTCTTTCTCATAATTATTTATGTATTAATTGTGTTCTCAATGTACGTTATTTATTCTAACTTGATTATTTGCATTTTACCGTTAAGATCTTGAAACTTTATCACGAGTAAATTTTCTTTTAATTCCGAAATTTCATATTCATAACCAAAGCCGTGTGTCTTTGAGTCATAGATAATTATCTTTTCTTCCTTAAATTTCCATTCACCTAAAATCCAAGTCTGGTCATCTTTAATAATTGAATTTCCCCAGGTACCATCTTTGACCAACATAAATTTAGTCGAATCGGCAACAAATTGATTCAGATCTGATTGTGTAGAATTGAATTGGGTCCAGTCCTTAGATAAAAGAAAGGCGGTATCGATTTTCAACATGTCTTGCCCAAATGCTTGAGAGCTAATCAGAATTACATAAAGTAGGAATATATTTTTCAAAGGGTTGATTAATTAATAAACTATGTTCTGAATAGTTTAATTTTCTATTTTGTATTCTTTGACTCTTTCAAAGAGCCACTTTGTCAATTCAGACTTTCCTATTACCTCCTTAGCTTCTTTATCAGTTCTCAATTGAATAAAAATGTTTTCCTCTAAGGGTTCATAATCTTTACCCTTGAATTGATAGGAGATAGTAAAGGTTTTTATTGCTACGAACCATTCTTCAGTAGTTCGTTGGGAGGCCTTAAAAGCTCTTTTGACTAATCCATTATCAATAAAAATTTCTCCAGTGCTTCCATTAATAATTTCAAACTTTCCGGCCTTTTTGGTAAGAAATAAAAATAGCTCTTGTCCTTCTTTAGCTTTTTTTATTCTTCTGTCACAAGTCCATTCCTTAAACATTTGAACTTTAATCAAATCCAGTGACTGCCCTTTCACGGTATTACTTATTCTAAATTGATACGTGCCTGAGCCAACGTTTTCTATTTTACCAACAACTATCAAGTCAGCCATTCCGGCTACTATTTCCATTGGATAATGGATTTTCTTAGCATGACTATTCAGCGAAACAGTCAATATGATGATAACAGATAACAGATGTTTCATTTGCTCTTAATTAAGCATAGTGGTTTAAATAAAGATAGTGACTTCTCAGTTAGTGAAGAATATTAGCTTTCTCCACTAAAATGAGATCACCGGCAATGTTATTTGTGATTTAACTTTATGTTCGAGGTAGATTGCTGGTTTCCATACCGCCATGTTTAGCAGAGCTTTTTTTAATTCTTCTGTTAAACAAGAATTAATCTTTTGATTGGCCACTACATCTATTACTTGCCCATCTGGGTTAATAACTACGGAAATAGCAACCGTACAAAGCATTGCAGACCAAGATTTCAAATGTCTGGCAACATCTAATGCACGGGCAATTCTCAAACAGGTAATTCGGAAAGAATACCCAATTGAGTTTAATATCAATTCGGTACGTTCTGCTCCCTCGACTGTAAATCAAGAATCTTTTTCAAAACCAGATCTGCTTTTAGGCAATGCAATGCCAAATCCAACTACCGGAATTGTGACCATTCCATATGATTTAGGTAAATTGGATCAAGGAATGCTTAAAATTGTTGATATAACTGGTAGGATTGTAAATACGCAACTAATTAATCAAAGTCAGGGTCTATTAGAAGTGGATTTGAGTAATTTTGCCAATGGCGTCTATAGTTATCAGCTATGGATCGATAATGGATTATTCCAGAGCATGAAACTTGTTTTACAAAAGTAAATTTGAAATATAGCTTCATCATAACACTAACTTTGCATTTATTCTCATTCGGATATGGGCAAAGTTGGTATGGATATACAGGAGATTTTCACAACACCCTTTTGGTAAGAGACATGACCGTTTTTCAAGACGAGTTAATTATAGCCGCTGGGATGGATAGCGTTAATGATTTCAGTGTAGTTGGTGCCGTAAAGTGGGATGGAACTAAGTTTGACACCGTTTCAAATCGATTGAAAAACTCAATTTATTCTCTTTCTACAGGATCAAGTTCATTGTTAATAGGAGGCTCTTTTGGTGACATTGGTTCTACGTTTACATCTAAAGTTATTCTTTGGGATGGAGCAAGTTTTTCTACTGTTGGTAGTTCATCTCATGGTTATCTTTTTACAGTATTCGCTTCTGCCGTTGATCCGGTGTTAATTAACGATAGTATTTGTTATATCACAGGAAATTTTCTAGGTGTCTCTACTGCTTCCGGAGCTAGAGAAATTGTCATGTATGACCCTTCAACTGGATGGAATGATATGGATGGTGGGCTTAATCCAGGTGGATTTTCATTTGGCGCACTAGCAATGTACAATGGAGATTTAATCGCAGGAGGATTATTTTGTTGTGGTGTTGGAAACGCTACAGATGCTTATCACATTGCGAGATGGGATGGTAGTGAATGGTCAGCGTTAAAAGGAGGGTTGGATTATAATGTGATTGACATGGTATCTGACACGATGAACAATTTTTTATATGTTGCGGGTGGCTTTTCTTCTGCAGATGGTTTAAATACAGGTTCACTTGCTAGATGGGATGGCTACAACTGGACTGATGTTGGTGGAGTTTTTGATGGATGGATTGCAGATCATGGAATGTGTATGTATAGGAATGAACTATTTATATCTGGTGTACCACAAACTACGGGCGGCAGACTCGGTGAGAATATCGCCAAATGGGATGGAATTCAATGGGATGGCTTGAACGGAGGTATAAATAATCCTGCGCAACGCATGACGGTATATATGGACACTCTCTGGATGGGCGGAGCACTTGATACTGTTGGAATTGGAGCCCAAGACCTCCCTTCTTTTCGTCTTGCTAAATGGCACATGCCGGCAAACACCCATTGTAACTGGTTACAATCTATGGTTTATGTAAACGACACGAATTCCATTTACCAGAATGATACGGTGAGTTTATACAACAACAATGCTTACGCTCAAAATTGGAATTGGAGTATAGACGGCACATCTACCTATTCTAATTATGCTCCTACTCATGCTTTTACCGATACGGGCTGGCATGATGTTCAAGTAATCGTTACCCAAGATGGCTGTATTGACACCGCTCTAGTTTCAGTGTACGTAGAAGAGCCTGTTGGAATTGCACAACCTGAGCAAATAGAATTCAAAGTGTACCCAAATCCTAGCTCTGGTCAGTTTACATTGGAGCTGCAGGATTATCAGAATATTCACGTGACTGTCCGAGATCTTCAAGGAAAACTGGTGTTAACACATTCTTTAGGTTCAGATAAAACGTTGGTAAATACCTCTAATTGGGCAAAGGGAACTTACTTACTAGAACTAGTGCGAGATAGCAAACCTATCGGAAGTCAAAAGCTTATCTTGGAATAAATCATTTGTGTTAGAGGTGGTAGCGGCATCCTCTCCGAATCCCGAACCTTCGGGAGGAGAGATATAGCGGACGACCCGACTCCGCCTAAAAAGGCGGAAGAACACCCAACCCCTTAATTATAGCTTACAATTAGGCAACCCCAATGCAAGAAATATAGAAGGCGTTGATCGTGAGCTAAAATTTGTTTCTACGGAGCAAGAGCTTTTGCTGAACTATCAAGTTGGTGAGTATTTGCTTGACACCTTAACTCCAGATAGTTCAAGACTTCTGGCATTGGCGCTCTCAGAAGAATTTGCTAATCAAGATGTTCTACGATCTTTATCCTCTGAAGCCCTTGCAGATGACGATATAACTAGCTATAATTTCTTCGCTAATCAAATCATTTCAGAAAATACCTGTGAAGACGATTGGGAAATAATAGCTGGCCTATTAGCAACATTACAAGTTCAAAATCGAACGGTATTTGAATTAACAACTACGGAAATAGCGACCGTACAAAGCATTGCAGACCAAGATTTCAAATGTCTGGCGACTTCTAATGCACGGGCAATTCTCAAACAAGTACTTCGGATAGAATACCCAATTGAGTTTAACATCAACTCGGTTCGTTCTGCTTCATCGGTGCCAAATCAAGAATCTTTCACCAAGCCTGACGTACTTTTAGGGGTTTGAAGTCCACTGGAACGGAAACTCACGCTAAACCAAGCAGGAACCGCATAAGAGGCATAGTTGATTGGGTAAGCAAGCACATCTTTGCAAAGCCCCAAAGAATAACGAAAGGTCAATTATGTAGATGCGGCAGGTACAAGGGTATTAGCTTTAATTCTTACCAACTGTTTTTCTTTATTCAATTTTATTCAAATCCTGACTTCCAATTATCGTCATAATCTCAATAGTTTGCTTATTTACTTTGAAATAAATACTGTCAGAACCAGAAACACATCGCCTATATCCAGGCTTGATGAAATCAACAGATTCAAATGAAAATGGTCTTTGAGCGATCATGTCAAAAGCCTTAAAAAGGGAATTGAAATATTTGTCAGCTTGAAGCATCCCAAATTGACTTACTCCGTAATGATGGATTAGAATTAAATCTTCTTCAGCTAGATTACTTAATCTATATTTCGCCATTAAGCAATGATTTTGACTTAGCTAATATTTGATCTTGACCCTCATTAGTAAATCCACTAGATTCTGCTTTTTCCAGTTTTGATTTTATCCAATCAATTTGACGTTGTTGTTTTCTGGCTTGTCTGATTAAATCATTAACAAGTTCACTTTTACTTGAATATTCTTTATTGTCAACTTGGGTCCTAAGCCATTCATCATTTGGTTCCGTGAATGATATACTTTGTCTTGTCATAACGCTGTTTTGGTTCTAAAATACACCATATCCGCACCAAAAGCAAATAAATTGAACAAAACTTGATGACTTCTATTGTTGGTAACGGTCAAATGTAAAAAGTCGTTTTAATGGTTTTTACATAGTGTGTGCTCAGTATGCGCATTGGTAACGACTTGAACCATTAGTAAGCTGCAAGGTTGCTAACCGTGAGGTTAGGACTGAAGTTATTTGTGATTGAATAAAGAACAAATACCGACTACCAAAGTTCGGTACTGACCCTTCGACAAGAGCTCAGGATAAACCAAACAGGAACCGCATAAGAGGCATAGTTGATTGGGTAGTAAGCAAGCACATCCCTGCCTTGCCGGTAGGCAGCTTTGCAAAGCCCCAAAGAATAACAAAAGGTCAATTATGTAAATGCGGCAGAGATCGAATGACAGAAGATGCAATTACCTGGAGGGCGGAGCGTAAAAAAAATGATTTTGTAAATCATTTTAGCGAACGAGCCAGCTTGCCGCGTTGGGCTAGTCACGAGTTGGCAAAGCAGAGAAGTCAGCATAGGTCATAGTACTTAGTGGATACGAGCTAGAAATGCCAATACCATCATCTAGAGGTCTCACGCACTAAGGAAAGACCGAACATTGAGTAGTCAAAAATTCGATAAGGAATACCTATGTATAGCCTTATCTTAAATGATGACAACGCTGTAAATGGTGAAAAGAGCTTTTATAGAACGCTCAGTGAACCGCTGTATACGAGACCCTTATGTACAGTGGCGTGAGAGGAACAGTTCGTCAGATTATCTGAAGGACCCGTCTACGCGATTGCGCACATTAGTTCGTCTTGACAAATTTAATTGCTTCATTAGCAATTCTAAGAATATATACATTTGGCGGTAAAGATGAAATATCAACCGTTTCAGTTTGTGCATTTATCCTGCCAGATACTACTTTCTTTCCTAAAAGATTAATTATTATGAACTCTTGGTCTAACTGGGCTTTAGATTCAATAAAAAGTTGATTGCTAGCAGGGTTTGGGTAAATGACAATATTATTTTCATGTTCAATGAAGTCGTCTATAGAATTTAATTGATAGTCTTTCTTAAACACCCAGGCCATGTTTGTTGAAGTGTTACTGTTTGGATCAAAACCACCAAAATATAGAGCATCTTCGTTCGGAAATGGAGATGACACATAGCATCTGTTGGCAACTAAAGCTGTGTCAGTTGTGCCTATAGTTCCATTTATTTCTTCTATCGAGTACAGTCCGTTTCCATCTCTTTTAGCAAACAAACCGCCTTTATAATAGTCATTCCAGGTTGGATGCCCGCCTCCAGTTATGTTTACTTCAAACCCCACTAAGTGAAGAGTGTCAGAACTTATAGGGTCAATATATTGGTAAAATTCATTGTATGCTCCAAGGACATAGTTAGCAGTTGAGCCTGGTAAAAAGCTCTCAATTAATAAGGATAATTTAGTTTCATAAATACGATTAAATCCTCCAGTGCCGTCTGGTTCGAGACGATAAATGATTCCTTGCGATTGACCATCAGGGCACCACATCAGCAGGAAGGCTTCATCAATCCCACTAGGGTTATTGATAGTTGTTAACCCTCTAATTCCCCCTACAGCAGAATTGATTATAGCGCCTAGGTCGCTAAAGTCATGGTCTATAACATAGCTTGGTGAAACTCCGTCAATACGCCTATAGAGCTTACTTCCTGAAGCAAAGTGGAGAGCGCCATTTGCTACTTCAATACCTAAAGGTCTTATACTTAAGGGGCCAAATTCTGCTGTCGAAATCCAATCGATCTTACCTGGCACTAGAGGGTTATATTTCCCCTTATAAATTCCTTGTGTTCCGACAGTAGCAAATACATATTCTAATCCAGTTTGTTGGTCGACATATATTTCAATATCTCTTATGGAATAGTTTTCACCTGCAGGGAAACTCCCTTGTACAATTTGACTTTCTCCCCAAGTTCCATTCACATCATTTCGCACGAAACTCTTTACAATTACCTGACTAGTAATATAGTTAGGCGAATATCCTGCACAAATCAGAACTGTATCTGGAGATGACAGTAAATTACCAAACTGGTCTTTTGTGAAAATTATTTGTTTAAGAATTTCAGGTCGAAGAAAGCTTGCGCCAAGAAACAAATCTTCCTGCCAATTAGCAGAAGGATTATCTAGTCGATTAATCTGCCCCCAACCAATGCTGCTACTTGATCCACCATACCAAATGTTATTAGCATCTTCCCAGTATCCAACAGAGGCAAATAGTATGCTTTTATGATCAACTAATTGCAGTACCTCTGAACCACCTAAGAATTTGCTATTTGAGTCGTAGCCCCCGGCTGTAAATGATTTGCTCCAAGATTGGGCATTTACCATACTATAAGAGCATATAACCATTGTAAAAATGATTATTCTTTTTGTCAAATTTATTTGCATTGCAAAATTGTTTTCAATTGAATTTTAATATAACTATTTCGGAATTGATTTATTGTGCATAACGTCAGTTCGGGTTCTGTCGCATTAATTCCACCAAAATTTGAAAATGATACTTTTGGGATTAAAATTAACTGATCATGTTCAAACACCATCGTTATCCAAAAGTAGTCATCTTACAAGCCGTTTATTTTAAATTACGATTTAGTTTGAGTTACCGAGACATTGAGGAATTGATGGAAATTCGAGGAGAAAAAGCGGATCAAATAAAGCAGCACTTTGGACAGTCAATAAAAGGAGTCTGAGTTTCAAGAAGATAAAAATCAGGCAGCGTAAGTACTTAAACAATATCGTAGAACAAGACCACCGAAGGATCAAGCGTAGGATAGTAAACTACACAGGATTCAAGGAGTTCGAGTCAGCTCAACGAACACTGGCTGGGATTGAGGTGGTAAATATTATTTTGAAGGATCAAATCATCGATGCTAAGAATACTCCCTTCAAGACTTTTCTCTCATTAGCAGCTTGAAGCTCCAAGAAAACGACTAAATTCATTTTGAATGAGATTAATGCGACAGAACCAAACTTATAGCTATTATGAAAATTCAGATAAATGAACGTTAATTTGATAGATTCTATTCTCGCATAATGGGACAAATAATAAATCGATTCATGAAATTAATATTAATTATAAGCTTCGCCTTACTTGGATTAGCTAGCGCAAAATCGCAAAACACTATTGTTCCAGACACGGTTTTCGAACAATTTTTAATAGACTCTGGAATAGATACAGGACTAATCGATGGAATAGTGCCTACAGCAAGCATTAACTCCGTTACGAGTTTAACTATGTTGTTTTTAAATATTACTGATTTAACAGGGATTGAGGATTTTTCAGGTTTAGAATCAATTCGTTGCGCGTATAGCCAGCTTACAAAAATTGATTTATCTATGAACTATCTTCTTTCTGATATTAAGGTTGACAATAACCTACTCGACACGTTAATATTACCTTCAAGTAATTCGCTTATCGAATTATCATGTGGCAACAATTTACTTTCTGAACTGAATGTTTCTTCATATGTGAACTTGGAATTATTATACTGTCTTAATAACCTTATAACCCACTTAGATCTTTCTTACAATACACAATTACACGCTTTACAGACGTACAACAACCCCCTATTATGCTTAAATGTGAAAAATGGAAACAACATCAATATGACTTCTTTCGGGGGAGGCAATTCTCCTGATTTAATATGTATTGAGGTAGACAGTGCGGATTGGGCAACTCTTAATTGGTCTCTCTCGTGGGTCGGCTCAGTTTTATTTAGTGAAAGCTGTAAAAATAGCTGTAGCTCGGGGACAGTTGGTTTTACTGAACAACCTAAAATCTCTAAAAAACTTATTAGAATCATTGATTTATTTGGTAATAAATCTAAAGTGAGAAAAAACGAACTGCTTATTTATATATATAATGACGGCTCAGTTGAAAAAAAATATCATTACTAACTAAATCGTTAAATAAAAGTTTCAAGAAGAATTACACATACAGGAATTAATGTTCATGAGTACAGCAAAATTAATTATGCTTTTTACAGATTGAATTTTCCTCCAACTAATCAGATTCGCGATTGAAGTCTCCAGATACTTTTCTCTGCAATCAGGAAAAAGAATGGATAGCTCAAATAATCCACCTTCATAATTAATCATCGAAACAACCGAATAATAGGTTAGCGATCGATAACTTCAAATTAACCGCGAGATTTTGTAATTTACTACTACCGACAAAACTCGATTAAGTTAAAACAGTGTATTGTCTTTATTCCCTTATCTTAAATTATGATAAAGCTGTAAATGGTGAAAAGAGATTTTATAGTACGCTCAGTGAACCGCCAAGTACGAGACCCGCTTGGTTTATCCTGAGCCTGACGAAGGACCTGTGGTGTGAGAGGCGCAGTTCGTCAGTTAGTTCTGACGAACCCGTCTACTCGACTGTGGCTTGTTTTCAATCGCGATTGAAAAGCACGGGCGATTGGATATTTCCATTTACCATTATAGACTTTATTAAATCCTTTGAATCAAGATTTTCAACGGAAAATTTAAATTCGATAGTATGATATCCGGCACTAGCACAATAATTTGAGCCATATCCGGTGACGATCAGATTCAGGATTTCATCATCAACAACTTCAACATCACATAAAAAACTGTGGCATGAATTTCCAACTAGCTCTACTTCAATTACCAAAGTAGAATCAGTGCCAATGAATGTTTAATAACAGACACAGCGACCGTTCTCAGCTATTCTTCTCCCCTTCCTACAATAACCTTGACTGGAAACATTTTAAGCTCATCCATTAGTGGGGATCTCCAATGGTACTTTGGCGGCTCACCAATTCCTGGCGAAACAAGCCCATGGTTGATAGTAAGTAGCTCTGGCTCATATTGGGTGGAATTAACCAGCCCGAACGGGTGTGTTTTCCAGTCAAACATTGTTGTTTATGGTACAGTTGACATCGCTGAAACGGAATTAGAATTCCAGGTGACCACGTTGGTTAACTCTCACCTGCGCGTTGTTTCAAATCAGCCGGGGACGTACAATTATAAAATATTTGATTTAAACGGCCGATTACTTGATTTAGGAAATGTCGATGGAGGTGCCAATATTAGAGTTGAAAATCTGTCCTTTGGAACCTACATTCTTCAGCTTGAAAATCATAGCTTCAAATTCGTAAAGATGAATTAGCGTTACGCTTTGCTAGCAACTGATCGTTGTTTCGATTCTATTCCTGTTAGCTAAGAAATACCAACTACCGAATGCTTTATAGCCGCTAAGCCTGTTGCACAACTCTGTGAATGAAGATAGCCAAAAGCGTTCTAACTAAAAGGTGGTATTCGTTATCTTGATGTATCCAAAGCAAGAAGGATTATCAGGTGAAGCTTTTCACGAACTTCCAGTTAAGTAATCGTATTCCGGAAGAGAACTTTTACCATAGGTTAAAGGATACGTTGGATTTAAGTTTCCTAGATGATTTAACCAAGGAATACTATGGCTATTGCGGACAGAAGTCAATAGACCCGATCGTATTTTATAAGTTGTGCTTGGTGGGCTATTTAGAAAATATCATTAACGACTGTAAGTTGATAGATCATTGCAACATGCGCTTGGATATCCTGTATTTCATAGGTCATAAAAATGACGAACATCCAACTTTTAGAGTGAACTCATTTTTCTCCTGTACCCCAGTAAAATCAACAGATCTAGAGCATAAAAAAACCGGAAAGATTCGTGAAAAAACGAAAAATCCCGGTTCTGTACCGCAGGTCGGAATCGAACCGACACGCCTTACGGCACACGAGTTTGAGTCGTGCGCGTCTACCAGTTCCGCCACTGCGGCATTTGGAACATCTGCTTCTTTAAGCAGATTGGACTGCGAATTTATTATAATTTTCTAGATCGACTAATCTAT
>JBLIOB010000057.1:0-18340 GCA_047639575.1 Parvicellaceae bacterium | reverse complement strand
TTTGCAATGATGCGGTAAGGATTGAAGCAAGGGCTGTAAGAGATAGTGTTGAATATGGCGAAACTATTGAGCAAACATTTATTAAAAGAGCCAAGATAATTGGTGAGCCTAAGTACGAAACAACATATGCAGATAGCTACAACGGAGGTGGAGTACTTGGATTAATTGATGGCAAACTGGGCTCATTAAATTTCCGAGACGGGAATTGGCAAGGAATCCAAGGAAAGAACTTCTCAGTCACCTTTGAGCTTCAAGAAGGACAAACTTTAAATAGCGTATCCACTAACTTCTACCACTATAATAATTCTTGGATTTTCAGACCTGAAGAATTCACTGTCTCCATTTCAAATGATGGAATTCAATGGACCAGAGCCGGAGGAGATCAAAAAGCCTTCGTTGAGGCTAACCAGAGAGGAAAGTCAATCGTTAACATGAATGTAAAAATGAGTGAACCGATAACAACTAAATACCTTAAAATTCAGGCGGTGAACATTGGCAAAGTCCCCCACTGGCATGAGGCTGCAGGATCAAGTGCATGGCTATTCATGGATGAAATTATAATTAAATGAAAACTGAAGTTTGTATAGAATCTTTTGAAGAAGCTATCGCAGCTGATCAATATGGAATTAATCGCATTGAACTCTGTGCTGCGTTGGATCTTGGCGGACTAACACCAAGCTCTGCGTTAATCGAAAAATGTGCGGCAGAAATAAAGGCGGAAACACATGTAATGATCAGACCTAGGCCGGGTAATTTTATATACACGTCCGATGAAATAGAGATAATGGCATTGGATATTGCCAGATCGGGTGGATTAGAAGCTAAAGGAGTCGTCTTTGGATGCCTGAATAGCGATTTAAGTCTAGATCATGCAGCCAACTCTTACTTGGTATCTGTTGCTTCCCAATTTAACTTAGAAATTACTTTTCATCGAGCGATTGATTTTTGCTCAGACTATTTAGAATCAATTTCTGAAGTTTCTCAGCTTGGTTTTAATCGAGTACTTACTTCAGGACAAGCTCCTAATGTTGATGAGGGAAAATCAAACATTGAATCTATTAGCCAATTATCGGAATTAAACATAGAAGTTATGGTTGGCAGCGGAGTTAACGCTCAAAACATCAACGCCTTAGTGAAAATGAATATTGATGCTGTTCATTTTTCTATTCGCAAAGTACAAGAGCATTCTGATCAAATGGGTAATACCTATTGCATCGATCACGATAAAATAAAAGCAATCTTAAATGAAATTAAGTAAGCTACTTTTTTTCCTTTTTATCATCACCTTATTCTCTTGCGAAGATAAGTATGGAAAGAAGCGAAGTGGCGTCACTACTTTACAACTTGATTCAGAGTGGCTTTTTAAATCCGAGTCCGAACAGACTAATAGACCAGCGACAGTTCCGGGATGTGTACATACAGATCTTTTCGATAATAAAGTCATCGATGATCCATATTTCGACAATAATGAGCTGAGCCTAAAATGGATTGAAAACGAAAACTGGCAATATACTACACAGTTCACTTTAACGCAGGAAGAACTTCAAAATCAACATATTGAACTCGAATTCGAAGGAATAGACACGAAGGCTACCGTGTATCTTAATGGCGAAATTATTATTTCTGCAAATAATATGTTCCGAACATGGAAATCAGAAATTCAGGAGTTATCAGTAGAAGGAGAAAATGAACTAAAAGTCTTTTTTGATTCTCCAATTGAAGCATACAAGCCGTCTGTTAAACAGTATCCTTTCAAACTTCCTTCTGGCTGTGAGGACGAAGTGATTAACGTAAGTCCATTTGTGAGAAAAGCCGCTTACCATTTTGGTTGGGACTGGGGTCCCCGCTTCGTGACGTCTGGAATTTGGAAACCGATTAGGATAAACATGTGGAATGATTGCAGAATTAGTAATGTTCATTGCGAAACCGTGGGTATGGATGAGTACGGAGCTGAAGTGGAAATTACTGTAGAAATTGAGTCTGGAATAGCTGACCAGTATATAGAAGTTATAATTGATGGTGAAAGTGAAAGCATCAAATTAGAGAAAGGTTCTCAAAGCGTTTTGTCTACTGTATGGTTTGAGGAAGATGAATTATGGTGGCCAAATGGATCAGGAAATCCGCATTTGAGAGATATTGAAGTGATTCTTTTAAAGAATAGCAGAATTATTGATCGAAACAATACTACGTTCGGAGCTAGAACAATTGAGTTAATTAATGAACCTGATGAGATAGGGACCTCTTTTTATTTTGCAGTAAATGGTCAACAGGTGTTTATAAAAGGTGCAAACTATATTCCTCAAAGTGTTTTTCTATCGGAGGTCACCTATGAAGATTATGAAACAATAGTATTAGAAGCAGTGTCCGCGAATATGAATATGCTAAGAGTGTGGGGAGGCGGTGTCTACGAGCAAGACGTATTCTATGACTTATGTGACCAATATGGAATAATGGTTTGGCAAGATTTCATGTTTGCCGGAAGTATGTATCCAATTGATGTAGATTTTGCAAACAATGTTATAGAGGAGGTGAAAGACAACGTCATCAGGCTTCGGAATCATCCGTGCATTGCTACTTGGTGTGGAAACAATGAAATAGAAGTTGGCTTTAATAATTGGGGATGGAAAGAGCAATATGGATGGACCGACAAGTTTGAGACTGAGTTGCTTAATGGGTACGATGATTTATTTAACAAACATATTCCAGACACACTTTTGAAATACAGTCCAAATACAAATTACACTTCTACCTCTCCCCTTTCTAATTGGGGGAAATCAGATAATTTCAATCACAGCACTATGCATTACTGGGGCGTATGGCATGGAAAAGAACCTTTTGCAAAATTCGAAACTAATGTACCCCGGTTTATGGTTGAATATGGGTTTCAAAGCTTTCCCAATTTCAAAACTTTAGAAAGTGCAATTTCTTCCCAGTACATGAACTTGGATAATGACATAATGCTAAACCGCCAGAAAAGTTATATCGGCACCAACCTTATTACCAAACACAGTGAGGAGTTATTCGGAGAATCAAAAGGGTTTGCAGATTACATTATCAAAAGCCAGGCAACCCAAGCCGAAGCTTATCGAATTGCCATCCGTGCGCATCGAAAAAATAAAGGGCATTGCATGGGTACCATGTTTTGGCAATTCAATGATTGCTGGCAGGGCCCATCTTGGAGTGTATTGGATTACAATAAATCTAGAAAACTAGCCTTTAGGGTCATTCAAAAGTACTACCAGCCCATGATTGCTCTTATTGATGAAAAAAATGATTCGATTAAAGTAACCGTGATATCAGATCTGTTAACCAAAACCCAATTCAACCTTAGGTTATTCGCAGTTTATAAGGATAAAACAATTCCAATTTGGAATAATAAATATGCTTTTCCACCTAACCACAAAGACATCTTAATTTATGAATCTTTCAAAAAATTGGGCATTAATAAAAACTCAGGAATTCAAGCGATAAAAGTCGAGTTAACTTCCAACTATGGGGATTCGTTTGCGGAAGAAATACAATTGTAGCTCTAATTAGAAGCAGAAACAAAAATAGACCTCGAATTAAATTCGAAGTCTATCAATTAATTAAATAAGATGACTTGATTAGCGTCTTCGGCTTCCACCACCGCCTCCACGGCTTCCTCCGCCTCCGCTGTAGCCTCCACGACTTCCTCCACCGCGACTTCCACCGCTACGGCCTCCGCCACTTCCGCCACTTCGAGCTCCTCGATGACCACCATCTGAACTTCCTCTTCGTGAGCTAGAACGTTCACCGCCCTTTTTTGGACCAGCTAATTCAACGCTAACTGAATCTCCGTCAATTTCATAATCTTGCATAGCAGAAAGAACTTTATCTGCTGATGCTTTGTCGATTTCAAAGAATGAAAATTCTCTTAAAATGTCAATCTGACCAATTTTTCCCGAAGGAATATCGGCAGAATCACAAATGGCTCTTACTAATGCTCCTGCATTAAGATTGTCCATGTTTCCTTTATTAATAAAGAAACGTTGGGTATCTCCAAATTCTTTTCTACCACCTTTTCTAGAATCTCTTTCTCGATCCTGTCCAGATTGAGCGTTAAGGTTTTTAGCATTATTGTAATAATCTATAAAGCGATTAAACTCCATACTCAAGAACTTGTTTACCAAATCCTCAATCTCCATGCCACCAAGTTTATCATATATGATATCCTCGTACTTCTTCATCGCATTTACATTGATTTCAGTTGCTACAACATCATCAATAAGGTTCATCAATTGCTTTTCACAAATTTCTTCACCTTCAGGAATAGTCCTTTTTTCAAATTCTTTACGAATCATCTTTTCGATTCGTTTAATTTTCCCACCTTCTCTTGGGTTAATTAATACGAGAGATTCACCGTGTTTCCCGGCACGAGCAGTTCTTCCAGATCTATGCGTGTAATTTTCAACTTCATCAGGAAGGTTGTAATTGATTACATGTGTAATATCATTTACATCAATTCCTCTAGCTGCCACATCAGTAGCAACTAATATCTGAGTTGTTTTTGCTCTAAAATTACTCATTACAGCATCCCTTTGCTGTTGAGACAAATCACCGTGAAGCGCTTCAGCGTTATAACCATCACCGATAAGGTTAGTTGCAACTTGCTGAGTTTCTCTACGAGTTCTACAAAATACCAATCCAAAAATTTCTGGATTAAAATCCAACAATCTCTTTAATGCATGATAACGATCTCTTTCCTGAACTACATAATAAGCATGAGTAATGTTCTTTGCAGACTCATTTTTATGACCAACCGAAATTTCAAGTGGTTGATTCATGTAATTCTGAGCTATTCTAGATACCTCTTTAGGCATAGTTGCAGAAAACAGCCATGTATTTCTTTCGGGTGGAGTATTTTCAAGAATCTTATCAATATCTTCTTTGAAGCCCATGTTTAACATTTCGTCAGCTTCATCAAGAACAACTGTATTTACTTCTTGAATTTTTACCAACTTACGTTTAATCATGTCGATCAATCTCCCAGGAGTAGCAACAACAATGTGCGTTCCTTTTTTGATATCTCGAGCTTGCTGGTCAATACTAGCACCACCGTAAATAGCAGTAATTCTAAGTTTTTTATGAACAGCGTATGATTGTATATCACGTGTAATCTGTAAACACAATTCTCTGGTTGGACATATTACCAATCCTTGAACTGCTTTAAAATCAGCTTCACAACGCTCAACCAACGGTATACCGAAGGCTGCTGTTTTTCCTGTTCCTGTTTGGGCTAAACCAACTAAATCTGAACCATCCTCTAATAGATTAGGGATCGCTTGTTCTTGAATTGGTGTAGGACTTTCAAATCCTAACTCACTTAAGGCTTTAAGCACCTCTTTGCTCAAACCTAATTCACTAAATGTCATTTATTCGTTTTTAAATGGCTGTCTTTCGGACTCGACAGCGGGCGCAAAGTTATGTCATTTATATTTGATAGTACCTAATGTTCTTGTTTTCTTCGATATATAGGGGTTCTGAGGGGTTACTTTGTTACTATTTCTAGACGGGTGACTTATATTTTTATGCAGATCGTACCGTTTTATTTAATTCAATCTACATTAATTACGATCTTTGAGAAGATTCCTGTCTATGCGTATAGTTCTACTCTTTATAGTCTTTTTCTCTTCAATTGCATTTGGCCAAGTATCATTTGATGCAGCCGTTTTTGATTCATTACTGGGAAAGTCGGAGGATGATTTAGTTCCTGGTTATACTGCTGTAGTTATTCATAAAGGTCACGAAGTTTATCGCGGTCATTCCGGGTATGCTAACCTTAATAAAAAGATATTAATCGATGATCTGACAAATTTTGACGTAGGATCCATAGGGAAACAATTTACCGCTACCTGTATTCTCCTTCTTGAAGAACAAGGGAAACTAAACCTTGATGATGATATCAAAAAGTACTTACCTGATTTTCCGAAAATCAGAACTACAATTACAATCAACCATTTACTTGGCCATGCCAGTGGAATTAGAAGTTATTTATCACTTCTAGAATTACAAAATAAGCTTCGCTCGAAATTCTTAACGAAAGAAAAGTTTTGGGAAGACTTAAAAAAACAAGAAGATTTAAGTTATTACCCCGGTGATGCATTCTCATATAATAACACTGGTTATGTGCTATTGGCTGAAATAGTGTCTAAAGTAAGTGGACAATCTTTTGTTGATTTTGCTTATCAGAACATTTTCAAACCTCTCGGAATGGAACAAACTATGTTCTTGGATAAAAAATTAAAAAAAATGCCGACTAGCTCCTTTTGCTATACATGGAATAATGAGAAACAAAAGGCGCGTAAAATTTATAACCCGAAAGAAACTGTTGGGGATGGAAACTTATGGACCACAGTAAACGATTTAGTTAAATGGGACCAAAATTTCGAAAAGAACATTCTGGGTCAAGGAAAGCTTGAATTTTTCAATTCTATGGAAATACCCTATCGGCTAAACAGTGGTAGAAACTCTTTTTATGGCAAAGGCGTTAATGTAAAAGACCATGCAGGAATTAAATTAATTGATCATAGCGGAAATTGGGACTCCTATTTTACCCAGTATTCAAGATTTCCATTATTTGACCTATCGATAATTATTTGCTCGAATAGCAATAAAAATGATCCTAGGCATATGGCAGCAGTGCTGTCTAGCTATATTTTTAAAGATATTCCAAAACTAGGGTCAAGTTTTAATCCAGTAAAATCAAAGGTTCCATTGAAAAATTTCGAAGGCCATTATTTGAACATCCACACGAAATCAACGGTAAGAAAAATAGTAAGCACAGAAGAGGAATTGTACTTTATTGTACCAACTCCATTTGGTGAAATCGACTACCAACTCAATAATCCAGTTTACTTTTCAAAAGACAAAATCGAGTTTACGGCCAGTCAAGGAGGCAAAATCGTATTTACGATGAAAGACGAATACCCTATCAGATATCATTGGCTTGATAGCCCCGGAGAATTTCGGTTGTTATCGGGACTTGATTCGAAGGGGGGTGAAGACTCTTTACATTTGGGGAAGTATGAGAATGCTGAATTAAATTTGAAAATAAAAGTCAAATCAGGTCTTGAAAACAATGAGCTGAAGTTGAAATTCGGAATTTTCAAGAGTAAACGGGTTATTCGATTAACAGATAATTTCTTTTGGATCCCAAAGGAAAATTTAGTTTTCGAGTTTACGGACAATGTTCTTTTTCTGCACGCAGATCGAGCTTCGAATATTAGGTTTAAGAAGAAGTGAGCTTAAACTATTACACAAATCTGACAAGGCCTAATACAATTCGAAATTGAATCTTAAAATGACGAAGAGCCACTCATTTTGCAACGAGCAGCTCTTCATATTTTACAAACTTATAAGCCGGGTTCTGTCCAATTCAAAAGAATCAGTGCCTATCATTTATCTAGGGCCAACATCGCTATTGGCCTCAAGCAACCTACCCTCCAAGTTGAGCGAGCAACTCTTTGCATCCGAAGATACGCCCTGGTTTATTTGGTTTTTCAACGCATAAGGTTTACAAAGCTATAACTGTTGCCAATTATACTGGTGAGCTCTTACCCTTTTTCATGTTTCCATGATCAAGCCATTAAAATGGTCACCTTTTCACCCTTACCTCTCTTTCACCGAAGATCATGAAAGGCGGTCTATTTTCTGTTGCACTTTCTATTCCTAATTACTTAGGACCTTCCCGTTAGGAAGTATGCTGCTCTTTGTTGCCCGGACTTTCCTCTCTCAATTATTTAAGAGCGATAAGCCAGTCTGCACTGCAAAGATAGACCGTCTAATTCGAATTTTACAATAACCCTGTTCAAATTCGGTTATCTAGGTTGAAATATTAACTTTGCGTTCGATTCGATTTGGATTCATTTTTAGAGAATTTATAGATGATTAAAGGAAAAAAACTCGTGGTGGTAATGCCTGCGTATAACGCGGAAGAAACCTTGGAAAAAACCTATAATGAAATTCCTTTTGACATTGTAGACGAAGTCATCCTAGTTGACGATCATGGAACAGATCGCACCTCAGAGCTTGCTTCAAAAATTGGGGTTAATCATGTCATTCGCCATGAGTCTAATAAAGGGTATGGAGGAAATCAAAAAACATGTTACAATAAAGCCCTAGAAATTGGCGCTGACATTGTGGTTATGCTCCATCCAGATTATCAATACACTCCTCAACTAATCGAAAGCATGGCTTATTTAATTGCCAATGACGTTTATCCAGTTGTGCTAGGCTCTAGAATCCTAGGTAAGGGAGCATTAAAAGGCGGAATGCCCAAGTATAAATACGTAGCCAATAGAATGTTGACATTTGGCCAAAATGTTTTGATTGGTCAAAAACTATCAGAGTACCACACTGGATTTAGGGCTTTTTCGAAAGAAGTTTTAGAATATATTAAATTCAATGAAAATTCAGATGATTTTGTATTCGACAATCAAATGTTGTCACAAATTGTTTATGCTGATTTTGAAATAGCCGAAATTACCTGTCCAACCAAATATTTTGAAGAAGCTTCATCTATTAATTTCAGTAGAAGTGTAACTTACGGCTTAGGAGTTCTTGCAACATCATGGAAGCATTTTTTTACAAGGATCGGGATCATGAAATGGAAACTACTTAAAAAGTAATGGGCACAAACATTAAAAAAATTCTAAGTGATTCGCTGTTTTTCAGGTTATTCATTGTGTTCTTCTTGGCGTGGGGCTCATTGATGTACAGTTATGGCAATGAAGGAATGTTGCGTTTAATAAACGACAATCACAATGATGTATTAGATGTGATTTTTAAATATGCAACTCATATCGGAGGAGGAATTTTTGCTATTGTGATCGTATTGCTTCTTTTCGCAATGAGGTTGAAGTGGGGAATTATTGGAGCTATCAGCTTTTTAGGTTCGGCAGGAATTACGCAAGTACTTAAGAGATGGGTATTTGATTGGGATCGACCAAGTGTGGTTTTAGAAAATTTCGAAAGTTTACATTTAGCCATTCCTATGGAAGAGCTTCATTCTAGTTTTTCCTTTCCGTCAGGACACGCAACGTCTGCTGCAGCTGTATTTTGTGTTCTGAGTTTGGTTTTCTTTGAAAAGAAGTATTTAGGTTTTGTATTTTGTTTCCTGGCTATAGTTGCAGCTTTTAGCAGATCTTACTTATTACAGCATTTCCCTGCGGATGTGTTAGTTGGTTCCTTAATAGGTGCAGTAACATCACTTATAATTTTCGCTTGGTTAAAAGGCAAGAAATTTGGAAATTGGGGCGATAAATCTCTCTTCAAAAAAGCAAGTTGATAGCAAGATATAATCAGCAAATTATACTAATCGTTTTAGGGGCGCTGTTCTTTATTCCTTTCCTTGGATATGTACATTTGTTTGACTGGGACGAAATTAATTTTGCCGAGTCATCAAGAGAGATGATGATTTCTGGTAACTTTTTCCAAAACCAAATCAACTTTGAACCATTTTGGGAAAAACCACCTTTTTTCTTTTGGGTTCAAAGTTTATCGATGAGCTTATTTGGCATAAATGAGTTTGGAGCACGCTTCCCTAATGCCCTTGCAGGAATCATTACATTACTTTTCGTTTTTAACATTGGTAAAAAACTTTATAATGAGAGGTTTGGAATGATATGGGCTTTGCTCTATTTGGGATCCTTGCTTCCCCATCTGTATATTAAAAGCGGAATTATTGATCCGATCTTCAATCTTTTCATTTTCGCTTCTATTTACTATATCATTAAGACGGTTCAAGAAACGCACTCTAAAAAAGCAACGAAGTATGCCGTTATTGCAGGGATACTGATTGGTCTGGCCATTATAACTAAAGGGCCTGTTGGTCTGTTAATTCTTCTCTTATGTGTAATAATCTATTGGGTTCTCAATAAATTCAGGCCGCTCACGCAAATTAAAAACCTGCTTCTTTTCGCTCTTTTTGCATTGGCTGTATCCTTCCTTTGGTTTGGATATGAAACCATGAAAAACGGACCGTGGTTTTTGGGTGAATTCATAGCTTATCAGTTAGAACTATTTACGGGCGCAGAAGGCGGAGCAGCTGCAGGTCATCAACAACCATTCTACTATCACTTCGTGGTTATCGTACTTGGTTGCTTCCCTATATCCATACTGGCCTTAGGAAACTTATTCGGAAGCCGGTATTTAGTAGATCAATTTAATTTTAAAAGATGGATGAACATCTTGTTCTGGGTAGTTATGATATTATTCTCAATCGTATCAACTAAGATTGTGCATTACTCTTCTATGGCGTATTTGCCACTTTCATTTATGGCCGCATACTACCTATTTCAAATAGAAAAAGGAAAAGAAAATCTCAGTCGGTGGCTAGCACTCTTTGTCAGCATCCTAGGAATACTCTTTGCATTAATTATTACGTTTATTCCAATTCTAATGTTGAATAAGGATGATCTGTTAATTCCACTTCTCAAAGACGAATTTGTTGTTAGTGCTCTATCAATGGATGTACATTGGACCGGATTCGAGTCTGGTATTGGGCTCTTATTTCTAATTTTTGTTATTGCTTCTGTCGTTCAATTATTCAAAAAGAAAGTATTTAAATTTGTTTTGATAAATGCAATCGGAGTTTCAATCTTGTTTGTTTTAATCAGCATCTTCATTTTACCCAAGGTTGAACAATACACTCAAGGACCGGCCATTGATTTTTACAGTTCATTAAAAGGACAGGATGCCTATATATGGCCATTACAGCATAAAAGTTACGCGCATTATTTCTACGGACAAACACAGCCTTTAAAATCTAATTCTGGTCTGTCATTAAAGAAAGAGGAGGCACTTTTAAAATTGAATAAGACCAAATATGGTGAACTAAAGGGAAAAGAAAGATTAACCTATCAAATGGACTTACAAGAATGGCTTTTGAAAGGTGAAATAGATAAGCCTGTTTATTTTCTGATTAAAGTTGACAAATACAAAGAAGCCAATTATAAGGAACTGGAAGTTGTTATGAAGAAAGGTGGTTTTATTGGATTGAAAAGAGGCAATTAATTATTGCTCTCTAATTAACAATTCAGTTTGTACCTCAGGCTTTTCTAATTTCGATTTAAGACCTGAAGGCCAATGCACTATCACTGAGTCGATTTCTAGATCTTTACCAAGTCCAAAATGTAAAGTCAGAGATTTCTGGCTACCACAGCCACCCCCAGCTTGAGTATTAACTTCTTGAGTTTGAACTTTACTTTCTGTGTAAACTTTAACCTTAGCACCAATTCCCGGCTTATTCGAAATAGTCCCAGTCAGTTTTACTTTGAGCCAATTATTTGAATTTCCGGTATTTACAAAAAACTGATTCAACTGATTACCTCCGTTGGCAACGTATAGGTCAAGAAACCCACTTTTATCCTTATCAAACCAAACTAAAGCATTTGAATTTATCACTGTATCAGTGAATCCTGGCACCTCTATCTTTCTAAAGTCCACCCCCTTGATGTTCCTGAACAACGAATTATCACCATCATTTGACACGGCTAAATCAATCCATCCATCGTTGTCAAAATCGCCCCAGCAACTTCCTTCAGAATTAGTGGCTTCACCTCCAATAACGTCTTTTGAAATTTTTTCAAATCTCCAATTTCCCTTATTCACGTACAGGCAATTTTTCAGATTCCAATTCGCGAAAAATAAATCAAGATTTCCATCATTATTGAAATCCGCAACAGAGCAGCCATATGAGTACATATTTTCTAAAACTAATTCCTGATCAATCAATTCTTCAAACATGAAATGACCCAGGTTTTTATAAATGTGTGTTCGTTTTTCACCAGACAAAATTAAGTCTGGCAACCCATCATTATTTAAATCTGACCACACACAATGTATCGTTGCGTGAGAATTACTGCTGGTTAATTTTAAATCCTTTTCTGTTAAAACACCACGAATATTCTGATAAAACACATTTTGCTGATTTTTAAAATTTGCAAGATATAGGTCTAAGTATCCATCATTATCCACGTCTACCCAGCTGCTCCCATATGTCCAACTTTCCTCTGGATTAAACTGAGCCAATTCTACAATCGTGAACTTACCTTCATCCCCTCCTTTGAATAAAAAATTCGATGCATTATTAACATTCGCAACAGCTAAATCAAGTTTTCCATCATTATCCACATCCCCCCAGCTACATCCATTTCCGTTTAATAAATTACGCGTTAAATTGGTTGAATCATCTTTAACAAATTCACCATGATTATTTTTATAAAAGAAATTTGACTGGTTGGTCCAACTGTTTGTTGCGTATATTTCAGGGTAGCCATCTCCATTTATATCAACCGCGGATACACCTTGTGTATAAGAAGAGTCCTTAGTCAATACGGAATTATAGTCTGCTTGAAGAAGTGCTGCCGGTTGCACAACAATTTCAACAGTATCATTTATAGGACTAGTCTGGTTACTACAACTTTGTAGGAAGCACATTGGTATTAAAGCCCAATAAATTTTCGAAAAAGACATATTAAAGCGAATGAATCTAATCTATCCTCGAAAGTAATTAAATGTTCTTTTACTTTTGTCGTAATGAAATTAATATTTGTCTACAACGCAAAATCTGATCGATTAAACAAAATGATAGATTTTGCCCATAAAATCGTAAGACCGTCAACTTATAGCTGTGATCTTTGCTCATTGACACATGGCAACTTTAATGAACATGCGGAATGGGCCAAATTCAGAACCGAGTCTAAAGTAGAAATGGAGTTTTATCACATTGAAGATTTTGAAAAAAAGTTTGATCTCTTAGCTGAATATCCTCTTATCTATAAACAGGAACAAACAGACTTAACTGTTTTATTAGATCGTGATGAGCTTGCAATTATTGAGTCTACGGATGAATTAATTGGAAGATTAAAGGCGATTACTCAGATTTAGCTTTTAATAAAAGTGACAATACTGTAAACACCACTATTCCAATAAGGTCAAAAAGTAAATCGAAATAATCAAAAGTTCTATTCTTGAGCCATATTTGGGTAATTTCCTCTCCAATCGCAAATGATAGCACCAAGACTGAGCCAATTTGAATGGAGCGACTCCATAAAAACCTGAACCCGAATGCAGAATTAGCCAAATAAGCTAAGCCCCCATAAAGTGTAAAATGGCCAACCTTATCTCCATAAGGCACAGCCTTTACCCAATTAAAAACGGCAAGACCATGGTTCATATTGGCCTCAAAAATGATCCAACAGATAAAGAGAAAAAACGAAATAGCCGCAATGACTTTCAATTTCAAAGACATAGATCAATTTAAGAATTGGTTCAGTATGCAAAAATTAATACTTGTTAAAGTTTGAGAATTGCATTTGATTTCGGAAATTACTTCAAGCGAATCGAATCAACCAGCGTAAACGACTACTTCAGCAAAGTGCCTGAAGAAAGACAATCTGCAATGAATAAGCTCAGGAGCATTGTAAAAAATAATTTACCTAAAGGATTTGAAGAACAATTAAGTTATGGTATGCCAGGATATGTGGTACCTCACAGCATTTACCCAGACGGTTATCATTGTGACCCAAAACTCCCATTACCTTTTGCTAGCATAGCCTCTCAAAAAAACTTCGTAGCAGTTTATCATCTGGGCATTTATGCGAGCCCTGAGTTGATGGAATGGTTTGTTTCAGAATACCCAAAACACTGTTCCCGAAAATTAGATATGGGCAAAAGCTGTATTCGATTTAAGAAAATAGAAGAAATTCCATTCGAACTTATTGGAGAATTAATGTCCAAGATGTCTGTCGAAGATTGGGTCTCTTTATATGATAAAAACGTCAAACGCTAGCTAGAACAGTATACCGGCAATTTATTCGTTCGGAGCAGGCAACTTTTTTTCAAGATTTCGTCATTTAGGTAACTAACTTATTACTTACCTAAAACTCTATTGATGAGAATCGCCTTACTCACTTGCTTACTTTTTTTAACGACAATTCTTACCGCTCAAGTTCAAATCGATGCAATAATTACCACCGATGAAACTTGTTTCGGTGCGAATGATGGAACGATCACAATAACCGCATCCTTAGGAACCCCACCTTATATGTATGATGTGAATGGAATGGTTCAATCTACTAATGTATTTACCGGAATGGTATGTGGTGCTTACAACGTAATAGTTACTGATGCTGCACCTACTACAGCCTTTGGAAGTGCGATTATTAATTGTGCAACCGCAGTATTTAGCACGATATCCTCATTCGGCCCGAGTTGCAATGGCTTATGTAATGGAATGGCCTTCATCACAACCACTGGTGGAACACCTCCTTATATGGTAAATGACCCAATGGGCGGACCACCGATCACATATTCAAGCACAGGCACCTTAACCGGTTTATGTGCTGGTACATACACTTTACAAATATCAGATGCTAACGCCTGTATCGAGACGCAAATGTTAACGATTACAGAGCCAGCTGTCATAAGCGGAACGGTTTCCGCAACAGATGAATCTTCTTCTGGAGCCTGTGATGGCACTGCAACCGTAACTGCTTCTGGAGGCACACCTCCTTACACATACAACTGGTATACATGTGCAGGTGCAGGGCTTGGGAATGTAGCAACAACAGCTATGGGTCTATGCGCAGGTGATTATTACTGTGAAATTACAGATGGAAATGGCTGTCAGTTTAATACTGCTTGCGCAACTGTTGGTTCCGGAACTCCACCGTGCACCATGTTTAGTAACGTTGCAACTACCCCAAGCACTTGTGCGGGAATGTGTGACGGTGAAATATTTATCGTTACTACAGGAGGAACACCTCCTTATGTTGTTTCAGGAACATTTGCTGGTTCTCCCATAACTTACACGTCATCTGTTTTAATTCCCGGAATTTGCGCTGGTACTTACACTTTAACTGCTGATGATGCAGGTGGGTGCACGGAATTCTTGGTGGCAACCGTAACGGAACCATCTCCGGTTTTCCAAACTTATTCTTCTACCGATGAAACATCGGCTGGATCTTGTGACGGTACGATTACAGTTACCGGCAGTGGAGGAGCATCTCCATATGTTTACTCCGTAGATTGTGGCTTAACATTTCAGTCAACTCCTTTCACTGGATTATGTTCAGGAACTTATTCTGTAATGACAATGGATGCGAACGGTTGTTCTGCTCCTTGTGAACCAGTTACCATTAGTTTTGTCGGTCCACCTTGTGCAATGGTTAGCACTTACACTATTAACCAGCCAACTTGTCCAGGTAGTTGTGATGGAGAAATATTTCTCAGCACATTTGGCGGAACAATGCCATATATCGTTACTGGTCCATTCCCTGGATCCCCAGTGACTTATACATCTGCAACATTACTAACTGGAATTTGTGCAGGTACTTACACTTTATCTATAGACGATGCTGCAGGATGTACTGAAATAGTAGTAGTAACTGTAACGGAACCAATGGCATTGACACTAAACGCGATTGTAACAGATGAAACTTCAGCTGGAGCATGTGATGGTACTATTACGGTTACGGGAATGGGTGGAACAGGAACATTATTGTATTCAAATGATTGTGGTGCAACTTTCCAAGCCAGCCCAATATTCACTGGATTATGTGCTGGACCTCATGGTTTAATGATTGTGGATGCTAATGGATGTACTTCTTCTTGCGACACATATTTAGTTAATAGCGGAACACCGCCATGTACTATGGTTTCTACTTACACAACGGTCAATGCTACATGTAACGGAGTATGTGATGGAGAAATTGTCTTAACTACAACTGCAGGAACGATGCCATATATGGTGAATGATCCTTTGACTGGTGGGCCAACCACTTATACTAGTGCATATTTATTTACCGGTTTATGCGCGGGTACATACACATTATTAGTTCAAGATGCAGGAGGGTGTTCTGAAACTTTAATTGTTACGATTAATGAGCCTAGTTTACTATTTCAAACTTACACATCTTCTAACGAATCATCTGTAGGAGCATGTGATGGAAATATTACCGTTACTGGAGTTGGAGGAGTTTCACCATATCAGTATTCTATTGATTGCGGTTTAACTTACCAAACAGGTTCATTTACAGGATTATGTGCAGGGTTCTATAATGTAATGACCATGGATGCAAATGGTTGTACAACAGGATGTGAAACTGTTACTATAGGATCAGGTGGTTGCACTATTGTAAGTAACGTTACCACTGTTCCTGCAACGTGCTTTGGTGCTTGTGACGGTTCTGTGATGATTGTTTCTACAGGAGGATCTCCGTTATATACTGTAACAGATCCAATGGGAGGACCAGATGTATCTTATTCAAGCATAGGAACGTTTACTGGGATTTGCGCTGGAACTTATACTTTAATGGTGACAGATGCATTAGGATGCACAGAATTTGTTGTAGTTACAATAACAGAACCAACACAGGTTATCCACACGTACACAGCAACTAATGAAAGTTCAACAGGAGCATGTGATGGAACAATTACTGTAACGGGTGGTGGTGGAACTGCTGGATATTCGTACTCTATAGATTGTGGCGTTACCTTTCAAACTGGTTCATTTACAGGATTATGTGCAGGAGTTTACAATGTGATGACGATGGATGCTAACGGATGCAGTTCAGGATGTGAAACTGTTACTATAGGGTCAGGTGGTTGCATTATTATCAGTAACACTACGATTATTCCTGCTACGTGCTTTGGTGCTTGTGATGGTACAATAATGATTTTCTCAACAGGAGGATCTCCGTTATATACTGTAACAGATCCAATGGGAGGACCTGACGTATCTTATTCAAGTACTGGAACAATTGCTGGAATATGTGCTGGAACATACACATTGATGGTAACAGATGCATTAGGTTGTACGGAACTCGTAGTTGTTACAATGACTGAACCTACTCAAGTTTTCCAAACTTATACAGCTACTAACGAAAGTTCAACAGGTTCATGTGATGGCTCGATTACAGTAACTGGCGGTGGTGGAACTGGTGGATATTCTTACTCTATAGATTGTGGCGTTACCTTTCAAACTGGTCCTTTTACAGGATTGTGTGTAGGAGCATATAATGTAATGACTATGGACGCTAACGGATGCACTACAGCTTGCGAAGCTGTTACCGTAGGAACAACAGGATGTAGTATGTTTAGTAATGTTACTTCGACTTCTGAAACTTGCTTCGGTTCATGTGATGGCAGTATTACTATTGTTACTACTGGAGGTACTCCGCCTTATATCGTATTGGATCCAACAAGTGGCACTTCTTTGATGTATACAAGTATAATTACTATTCCAAATGTTTGTGCTGGCGTTTACACGTTAACAATTACAGATGCTGTTGCTTGTGGCGAAGTACAAGTAGTAACTGTAACTGCTCCTTCTGAGGTTATTGCGATAGCAACTACTGTTGCTCATCCAACTTCGTTAGGAGCTTGTAACGGTATAGCAACAGCAACAGCTTCAGGTGGAAGTGGCGGTTTTAACTATGATTGGATTGATTGTAGCACTGGCCTGTCAATTGGTCAAACTGTTTCAACTGCTTCTGGACTTTGTGCTGGAAGTTACGCTGCAATTGCTACTGACGGAAATGGATGCTCTGACACAAGTGCTTGTATTGATGTAACGGATCCAGTATCTGTAATTGAAAACGAACATTCATTTAGTTTTGAATTATATCCGAATCCTACTAATCATTTAATCAATATTAAATGGGCTCAATCGGAAGATGTTACAATTACTTTAACAGATATTCTTGGTAAAATAATTTTCGCTTCAACAGTTTCAAATAAGTCTTCGGTCCAGTATAACTTAGCAGACATGAATATTCGAAACGGTGTATACTTAGTTCAAATAAGCAACGGATTATTTAAACAAACAAGCCGATTGATTTATTCGAAGTAGCCCGTTTAAAGAAAATAATAACCTTTTAATCATTATTAAATGGCGGTTAGATTTATTCTAACCGCCATTTGTTGTTTTTAGCCATATTGCATCATGAGAACAGTACTTTTTCTGGTTTGTTTAATGATTGGTGTCAATGCCTGTTCTCAGGTATTATCCAGTGTAAGCTATAAAGTAGGGCTTAGTTATGCTGGTCAAATAAAATCTCCAGCTTTAGCTCAAGACGGATCTGAAAAACCTGGTATTTCATTTACGATTGAACCAACGTTAGAATCATTCGGAAACAAGAATAAATTTCATTTGCACTTAGCGTTAGCGTATGCCCAAAAAGGTAGTATTATAACAAGTGTTTCCGCCCCCTAAATAGTCGGACAAGATTATACAAAAAAAACTGTAATCTTTATGACAATGAAAAGAAGGAAATTTACCAAAGAAGAAAAAATCAGCATTTTAAAAGAAGCTGGT
>JBLIOB010000056.1:0-18367 GCA_047639575.1 Parvicellaceae bacterium | reverse complement strand
TCCCTCAGCTCTTAACGAATCTTTAAATCCTTTTTGGGTAATTCGTTCCTCATTAGGCGCCTCCACGACCAGTATCAAATCTTCTTCACTATCTGCTTTAAGATCCGAGAGTAATGATTTCTGAGATAACGCATAATACAAGCTATCTACCAATTCATCATTTGCTGTTTTATGACCTTTGAACGGCATTGTGGCGACCACCTCATCCTCAAAACCTTGGGGTAAAAAATCTAAATCCGTCAAATTGAATTTCACCAAGAATTTCTTTAATGGTTTAGGATTCACCCATGAAATATCACCTTCATTATCTACCTTTCCTTCAAACGCTACCATTCCTGGTTGCACTTCATCGGTAGGCACTTCAATATATAAAGGTGCTTCTGGATTAATTTTTAATTGAGCTCCATTCTGTGATGCATTTACATAGACCATCCCTCCTGTTTCCAATAACTTATCTCCGTCAGTAGTTGTAAGATTATACAAAATCATATCGTCAAGGGTTAAAGCCTCAACTAATTCAAAATCAACTGGCCCTTTAACCAATTTATCATTTTGATCCAAAAAAGCATTAGGAGGAATGATAACTAAAGTCCCTTTTTTCCCCTCAACTGTTTTTCCATTCTTCCCCTGTACAATATGTTCTTGGATATCCGGACGCACCATCGTTTTCAGCCCATCACAAGGCGTATCTTCTCCATAAACGAAATCCCCTTCAGAACTTCTTGATCTCTTACTTCGAACCTGAATTGCGCTTGTGTCATCAACTATTTGCGGAGTTCCATCTTCAAGTGCGGCCTGATCAATTAAGGAATCAATTAATGGGGTTAGCACTAAATCATTGTTATCAGCTTTTGTAGATTCTTCAACTGAAACTATTTCATTATTAGTCTCCGTTATTTCGCCATTTGCATTTAAAATTAGAACTACTCCTAAAACGATTACACCAGCACCGCCAAGTAACATTGTGATTATTTTCCAAAGTGCCAAACCAGCTCCGGCTCCAGCTGCCCCAGTAACAGCTAATATTTCGGCTCTTAGTGCCTTCCGTCTCACCGCTTGTAAAAATAACTTTTGTCCATCTACGACCTGCGCAAGCGCTGGATCTGCAGAAATCTCACTTTCAAAGGACAATTTATCAGCGTCAGTCATCAATCCATTGATGTACTGATCAATTTTTTCTATGTTGTTTAATTCGTTTCTCATGATGTAGAATTTTGGGAGTTAGACATTTCACCAGCCATTTTTATAGCTCTTTCCATACACTTATACTTCTGCGTTTTTGCAGAATTCACACTCGAGAAACCTAGTTTCTCTGAAATGATTTGCATGGACTGTTTATTGAAATAAAACATTTCGAAAATCTTCTTACATTTTTCTGAAATGGTGTTCAGGATACTCTCCATCATTTTGAGTTTCTCCTCCTTCTCCTCCTGATAACCAATGTCATCTTGAGATATTATGAGCGTATCGCTCCATTCGAGTTCTACATACTTGTTTTGTTTTCTTAACTCATTCATCCATAAGAACCGATTGATTCCATATAGGTAAGTGGTTAATTTTGACGTCAATTTGAATTTTGGGTCACTGACTTTTTCAATCATTAAGATTAAACTGTCATTGAAAATTTCTTCGGCAATTGCTTCACTTCCTCCAGTTGAAACAATTTTGGCTTTTACTTTAGGGTATTCCTTATACAGATGCTTGATCGGTTTTTCTCGTCTCCCTGCACGAATGTTATTTATGATATCCTGATCTTTCATTTATCCTTGTTTTCCTCTGTATGTTGGAAACAATAAAAGGTAACCATTTAAATTCGGATTTTATTTTTGCCTTATCGAATAATTGGATTTAACTCAGGCTCTTTATGAGAGCTAAACCGCAGGTTAGAAAAACTTAAGATCTAGTCTCGACCCATGATTTGGCTTGTGCCAATTGTTGACTATGACTTAGTTCGGTATTGTCCAGAACTATGGCATCCACTGCTTGCCGCAACGGATTGATTTTGCGTGTTGAATCTTGAAGATCTCTAGACATCAAGTTTTCTCGGACCGCATTTTCATCTAGCTGGTGTCCTTTTGCTTTTAGTTCCGAAAACCTTCTTCCCACTCTCACATCAATGCTGGCGGTCATAAATATTTTCAATTGAGCATCTGGAAATACGACCGTTCCAATATCTCGACCATCCATTACTACCCCTTTTTTCTTCCCTAACTGCTTCTGAAAAGTCACCAATTTCTCTCGAACTTCTTTGATTTTGGAAATTGCACTTACGTTTTGCGATACTTCCATCGTTCTTATATCATCTTCAACGCATTCTCCATTTAAGTAAGTATCCGAATCTCCTACTGTTCGATTGTAATTAAACGAAATATTGATTTTTTTCAACGCCTCAACTACTTCTTCGGACTGAAAAGTTTGGTCTTCATGGATAATGTCATTTCTCATGCAGTAAAGGGTAACAGCCCTATACATAGCACCGGAATCTACATATATATACTTTAAATCTTTAGCAAGAGCCTTGGCCAAGGTGCTTTTTCCGCACGAAGAGAATCCATCAATTGCTATGTTGATTTTTTTGGCCATCCAGCAATGGCAATAATAATCAATCGAAGTTTCTTAAAGAAAAATTGGGAAGAGATATTTTATCCTTTAGACCTAAAATCTCCAATTCTAGTTAGAATAGATATAGAATTTGTACCACCGGCTCTGTGGTACGAAGATCTGGCGTAACTTAAATGGAATCTATTTATCTTAAATCCAAGCCCCATAGAAAAACCAACCAGACCTGGTCTAGCTGTTAACATCAGTTCTTTTCTTCTTCTATAATCAAATCCGGTTCTTATGTGAAAATTATCCCCTAATAGTATTTCAGTCCCTAGAACTACATGCCTCATTGCTTTATCTAAATTTCCCGGCTGTTCAATTGGAATTAATTCGCCAGTTAGCGGGTCTGTTTGAGGAACCAAGTTTGGGTTAAGTAAGGTTAAATCCCATTTCTGAAGATTTTGGAGTGTTAGACTTAGCCTGAAGGGAGCATATTTTAGTTTCTTCGTTATTCCTACCGCAATATTTAAAGGTAATGTTGCTCTTTCTCCTGAAACTCCATCCGTAGCGTACGATACTTTAGGACCGATATTCCTAATTGCCCCTCCTATTGAGAAATTATGTTCTTCATTTACATAAGAGCCTCCAATATCAACGGCCATCCCGAAAGCTTGATAACTTTCTAAAGCCGAGTAGATAAGCTTTAAGCTCATACCTGCTCTGAATTCATCGGATAGCTGTCTCGCATACGCCACATTTAACGCTAAATCACTTGCCGTGAAATTCCCTCCTGTTAACACTCCAGTGGCATCTGCATATTGAAAATCACCATAATTTGCGTGCATGATGTTTGCCTGTAAGACTTGTTCGTTAACTGTGTCTAATGCAAAAGTATAAGATGCATTTCCATATTTTATTCCTGCAAAATAATCTACAAAATTAAGTGCTACTTTATCGTGCATTTGAGCGTTCAATAATCCGGGGTTTGTGTAGGCTAAATTAGCGTCCCCATCAAAAAGAGAAACATTGGCACCACCAATCCCGGCAATTCTAGAAGGCTGAACTAAATCAAGAAAATCAAAAGAGTTTTTGCCACCAACTTGGCTTAAGCCAATCATTGAGATTGAAACTAAAAGCAATGTCATGGACATTCTTACACTCAGGTGTGAGCCTGAAATTTGAAATCTGGTGAGGATGTTCATCATTTAAAGGAACGGAAAATACAAATACTTAGTATAGCTATAACTAAACTTTAATTGCGTTTTTCACTTTTTGCTTTAATAATGCAACATCAAGAACCTCCATCATTTCATTTACATAATGAAAGTTCATGCCTTTTAAATAATCCGCCTTAACATCTTCAATGTCCTTTCGGTTATTTTCGCAAAGAATGATATCTGTAATATTTGCTCTTTTTGCAGCTAAAATTTTCTCTTTAATTCCTCCCACAGGAAGAACCTTACCTCTTAAAGTAATTTCGCCAGTCATCGCAGTAAACTTCTTTACTCTACGCTGAGTGAAAAGAGATGCGAGTGCAGTTAACATAGTTATTCCTGCACTTGGCCCATCTTTAGGAGTTGCCCCTTGCGGAACATGAATATGAATATTGTAATTGTCAAAAGCAACCGGGTCAATATCAAGTGCTGTACAATGAGACTTTAAATATTCTAAGGCAATGATCGCAGATTCCTTCATGACATCACCCAAGTTTCCTGTGAGAGTAAGTTTCCCTTTTCCCTTAGTTAGAGACGATTCTATAAATAAAATATCTCCACCATTTCTGGTCCAGGCAAGGCCTGTAACAACTCCAGCAACATCAGGCAACTGATACTTATCTTTTGGGTGAGCTGGTCCAAGTAATTTCGCAAGATTATCTACTCCTATTTTTACTTCAAAATCATCCTCCATTGCAATATCCTTGGCTCTGCTTCTAACCAACTTCGCAAGTTTCTTTTCTAAACCTCTTACACCACTCTCAAAGGTGTAATTCTCAACTACTGATTCCAATGTCTTCTTACTAAAAGAGACATCCTTTTTGGTAATTCCGTGCTCCTCAATTTGTTTAGGTATCAGGTGTCTTTTGGCAATTTCTATTTTTTCCTCAACCGTATAGCCATTAACTTCAATCAACTCCATTCTATCTAACAAAGCTGGTTGAATAGTTGATAGGGAATTTGCCGTAGCAATAAACAGGACTTTAGATAGGTCATACTCCAGCTCAACATAATTGTCCTGAAACGTAGAATTTTGCTCTGGATCCAGTACTTCCAATAAAGCTGATGAAGGATCTCCATGATTATCTCTTGCTATTTTGTCTATTTCATCAAGGATGAAAACAGGATTTGAAGACTTAGCTTTTTTAATGTTCTGAATTACCCTTCCTGGCATTGCACCTATATAGGTTTTTCGATGTCCTCTAATTTCAGCTTCATCGCGAATTCCGCCAAGCGACATTCGCACGTACTTTCTACCCAATGCCTCGGCAACCGATTTCCCTAAAGACGTTTTTCCCACTCCTGGAGGTCCATAAAGGCAAATGATTGGCGCCTTCATGTTATTTTTCAATTTTAAAACAGCTAAATACTCAATGATTCTTTCTTTAACCTTATCTAAACCAAAATGGTCTCGATCTAAAATTCTCTGAGCCCTTTTTAGATCAAATTTGTCCTTAGTTAATTCTCCCCAAGGTAATTCGCATAATAATTGACAATAGTTAAGTTGAACCGAATACTCTGCTCCAGACGGATTCATTCGTTCCAATTTCTGAACTTCTTTATCAAAAGTATCACGAACATTGTCCTTCCATTTTTTAGCTTTTGCGTTGTCCTTTAACTCATGAATTTCCTGTTGAGTCGGGTTTTCCCCTAGTTCATCTTGAATTTGACGCATCTGTTGATGCAGAAAATATTCTTTTTGCTGACGGTCTATATCAACTTTAACTTTAGTCTGAATATCATTTTTTAACTCAAGCATTTGCTGCTCTTTTGTTAAATGAGTAAGTAAAGCTTCAGACCGAACTGTGATATCAGCTATTTCTAATATTTTTTGTTTTTCATGCACCTCTGCATTCATATGAGAAGAGATGAAATTGACCAAGAAAGATGGACTTTCTATATTCTTAATAGCAAAAGTAGCTTCAGTTGGTATGTTTGGCGATATGTTGATGATATTCATTGCCAAGTCCTTAATAGAAGAAACTAAAGCTTTAAATGCAACGTCTTTGATGTTTGGTTCAGATTCTAGAACTGGATGTACTTTTGCTCTAATATAAGGGTCTTCTGTAATTAACTCACCGAGTTTGAAACGCTTCTTACCTTGTATGATAACAGTAGTTGATCCATCAGGCATCTTTAATTGCTTGACAATTTGCCCTACTGTTCCAATAACATTTAAATCTTCAAATCCAGGTTCTTCAATTTCAGGATCACGTTGAGATATAACACCTATCGTCTTATCTCCGGCATTTGCATCCTGAATTAACTTAATAGACTTATCTCTTCCAACGGTAATAGGAATAACTACTCCAGGAAACAATACATTATTTCTAAGTGATAGAATAGGAAGCTCATCAGGAAGCTCCTCTTTATTCATTCGATCTTCATCTTCACTGGAAATCAAAGGAATGAATTCCGCATCCTTATTCATAAAATCACTAAAGTGCATCATATTTAAATCAAAAACATCGTCCATTTATCTCTTTTTCTCTTTTCACCGAATTGACCTGAATTCGGGTGAAATCCGTCAAACTGTCATAATCCACGAACCCTCAAGGGTTCTCTTTGATAATGACAAAACCAGTAATAGTTACTCAATAGCCTCTATTTAAGCGCTTAAAGCATCAAAAACAAGGTAATTATTACTGCTTACTCTTTACATGCTTCAAGGCTTGTGCCAAAAGTAAAAACGTGAAAATATGTCGGGAAATTATGCTAAAGACTCACGATGTCTTTTAGAATCTTCGAATACTTGCGTTAATATAGCTTCGTCATCTGCATTTAATTCGACCGATCTTCGTTCCATAACAATTTTTCCAACTTCAATTGCTTTCTTTAGATCGTAAGTTTGAAAACCATCAGCTCCGCCCCATACAAAAGATGGAATAAACTTAGCCGGAAAACCTCCTCCAAAAACATTTGCATTTACACCTATAATAGTGCCGGTGTTAAACATGGTATTTATTCCACATTTAGAATGATCGCCCATGATAAGTCCATGGAATTGTAATCCAGAATCAACTTCATCTTCCTCAACGTAGCTCCACACTTTTATATTTCCGTAATTATTCTTCAAATTAGAAGAGTTCGTATCTGCGCCAATATTACACCATTCCCCTACTACAGAGTTTCCTAAAAAGCCATCGTGCCCTTTATTTGAATAACCTTGAAAAACGCAGTTATTAATTTCTCCGCCAACTTTCACATAAGGCCCTAAAGTAGTTGGTCCATAAATTTTTGCTCCCATCTTACAAACTGACCCTTCTAGCGCAACAAAAGGTCCTCTTATCAACGTTCCTTCCATAATTTCAGCACCTGCCTCAATAAAAATAGGGCCGTCAGAAGCGTTTAACATGGAGAACTGAACTTTCGCACCTTCTTCAATAAGGATCTGCTCTCCTATAAACTGATTCGAAGGATGAATATCTTGAGGAGTAATAGAATCTTTAATCAATTGGAAATCTGCTTCAATTTCCTGGCCATTGAGTCTAAAAATATCACTTGGGTTAATTAGAAATGAAATCTCCTCCTCGAATTCGATCATTTCAAAATCGGCTAGATACTCGTCTAGATCAGCAATAGATTCTGGCAATTCATTAATGGCTACAACCGCTCCATCTTTCATTAGTAGTTGCTTGTCTTCTAATTTCTTAATTGCCTTTACTAGTGCAGCCGTTGGTAATGCCGTTGCGGCAATTCCAAGTGTTCCTCCTGCCTCGAAACCATCAAACTTAGACCTTAAATAATCTTTCGTTCTAACTCTGCAGGGATCGCCAAGATGCTTTTCCCATTTTTCTTTAATGGTAAGTATTCCTATTCGCAGATCCGCAACTGGTCTAGTATAAGTTAGTGGCTTTAAAGCTTCGTGGCCAATGCCATCAAATAATGTGTACATAATTAATTGAAATTAAAGAAAATATTAGCGCAAAAAAAATCCTGACATCCAATCCTCGAAAGAACAGAAGCCAGGATAAAATTTCCTTTTGCAATTGAATTACATATTCTTGTGCTTCTCGAAACGCTTCTTGAATTTGTCAATTCTTCCAGCTGTATCAACAAGTTGCATTTTACCTGTAAAGAACGGGTGCGACTTATGAGAGATCTCCAATTTGATTAAAGGGTATTCGTTTCCGTCTTCCCAAGCAATTGTGTCTTTAGTATTAGCACATGATCTAGTAACAAAAGCATAGTCGTTAGACATGTCTTTAAAAACGACCGTTCTGTAATTATCTGGATGTATATCTTTTTTCATTTCTTTACTTTTATCAAATCAGACCTTTTTAACCACTGAACTTATTATTTCTAATTCGATCCATGTGCTTTTTAAAGGCGAGTGCAAAATTAGACACTTTTTTGACAAAGCAAAAACAAATTATGCAAAATAAATTGTGAATATCTACGTCTTTAAGGTGATTGATCTATTTTTGACCCATGCTTATCAGAATTATAACCGTATTTATAGCAAGCACACTTCTTCTAATCGCCAGTACTAGCTGTAGGAAAGAGAACATTTTAACCGACTCTTCTGCGAAATTAGGTTTCACAAATGACACCGTTTTGTTTGACACTGTTTTCACAACAGTTGGATCAGTAACGAAACATTTTAAAATATTAAACACCCACAATCAACCTTTAATCATTTCTAATATTGATTTGTCTGGAGGAACTAGTTCCGAGTTTAGAATAAATGTGGATGGTATTTCAGGAGTGTCATTTGCTGATGTAGAAATTCCAGCTAACGATAGTTTATTTGTTTTTGTGCAAGTAACGGTAGACCCTGTTGGAATAAATACTCCTTTAATTGTTGAGGATTCTGTGATATTCATGACCAATGGGAATGAGCAAAAAGTTTGGCTACACGCTTGGGGCCAGGACGCTTATTTTCATAACCAGGAAATTCTGGATGATGTGACATGGACCGTAGACAAACCCCATGTAATTTACGGCTATGCAATAGTTGATTCGTGTAAAACCTTAACTATTGATCCTGGCGTTACTGTTTACGCACACAATAACGCAGTCCTATATGTATATAAAGGAAGTTTGAATGCAGTAGGGAGCCCTGGAAATGAGATTACATTTCGAGGAGATCGATTAGCTCCATTTCTGTTAAGTAACCCTGATTCTGTGTCAGGACAATGGCGAGGAATCTGGTTTAGGCAACCTAAGACCTCTAACATTGAACATGTTGAAATTAAAAACGCCATTGTAGGTATTCAAATTGACACCTTAAATGCAGGCCAGTTTGTAACTCTTAATAAGGTTAAGGTTAATAACTCCTTATATGCTTCCATTATCACACAGAATGCAAATGTTATTGCCGAAAATTGCCTTTTTGGTAATGCTGGAAGCTATTCGGGCATCGTGAGCATTGGCGGAACACAAAACTTTAACCATTGTACTTTTGGAAATTTATGGTCTGATTCAGAACGAAGCACCCCTTTGTTTGCTTTAACGGACTATTTCGAATCAGGAGGAATTACGTATCATCGTCCATTTGTTGAAGCGAACTTCAGAAATTGTATCATGTATGGACCATCCACCAATGACAATGAGCTAACCTTGGATACATTAAGCCGAAATGATCCTGATAATGCTGGAATGATACCTCCAGAATTCCATTTTTACAATTGCTTGTTTAGAACGGACAAAACTATAACTGACCCTGCATATTATTCGAATTGTAAACGGAACATTGACCCAGCCTTCTTTGATCCTCCTTTATGGGATTTTCATATCAATACAGGAGGTGCTGAGAATATGGGGTCATTAGTTCTTAGCGTCCCTGATGATTTAGATGGAATTAGCAGATCTAACCCTCCAGATGTAGGATGCTACGAAAAATAATTTTACCAAAGCTCAATTTTACCAAATAGTATTTGGCGTTTATTGACTTACACAGCACTATCAATTGATTTACAAACTTTTCTTAGCAATTATCCAACTTTCAGATGGTTTTAGCGTAAACTAAGCAAACACCAAACCTATGAAACGTCCCATTTACAACGTGGCTCTTCTAGCGCTAACTGTCTTTCTATTATCATTAACGCTTAGTCCTAGAATAACGAGCATTTCAATTAAAGGATCTTATCATCCGAATAAAGGAGATAAAGTATCAATCAATTTATATAACCTAGACACTAAGCAAAACAAGTTGATCGAATCAGACAAGCATAAGTTTTTGTTAAACATTCCTATAGACACACGAACTATCTTAACTCTTAAGACTGATAAAGGAAAAGCAAAATCAATATATGTCAACACCTGCAGCAGAAAAGCTATCGAACGTCCGCAACAATTTATTGTAAACGTTGGGATGCAAAAGAAAACTTTTGGGGTTGGCGGCACTGAAAAGTTCGCCCCTAAATGCGTTGGAACAATCTTATTCAATGAATTAGATGGGAAACTGGAGTATAATAAAAAATCTGTTATTGTGGATAAACTTAAGCTCGAGAAAATTAGAAAGTTCTAATTAATCAAAGAAGGTTAACTGCCCATCATCGCCTCTTGATTTTTTACGCTCCTCCTCTTCTTTTTGTTTCCGCGTTTTATCGGCAGCTCTCCCCATACCTTGAACTTCCACGTTTTTTGTCACCTCCAGATCATACTCGGTATAAATTCGTTGACCAATTGGTTCAATAAGCTTAGGCCCATCAGCGGCTGGATTACGAATTTGATCAGCAATTGGATAGGCGTTCATTTTGAAGGCTGCATAAGGATTCATTAAATCGGAAATTGCTGCATCACTTGACTCTGAATTCAACCAATCCGCTCTCGCCTCTTCAGCGATTATTACTGGTGATCTGTGATGACCAATTTTATCCATCAATTCATTCGCTACTGTTGTAATTATTGCAAACGAATTAATTACTTCGCCTGAATCTTGATTAACCCATTCATCGTATATCCCGGCCAACGTAAAAGGTCGTTCGTCTTTAAGGTAAACCGCATAAGGTTTCTTTAATTTTTCTTTTTTCGGTCCTTCAATAAAACAGTCCACAGGTACCAAACATCGTTTTGATCGAATCGACTTTCTGAACATTGGCTTATCAAAAATAGCCTTGCGCCCTTTATATTGGGGATCATCGTCTCTATTACGATCACCCTCTGATCTAGCATTAATTTGATAATACTGCTTTTTCCCCCAATGAGGCGTGAACCCGAATTGAAAAAAATGGAGTTCATTCGGGCGATCCTGTGTGATAACAGGTGCTATATTCCCATGACTCACATTATAATTAGCAACAAATAATTCTGGATTAAAAGCCTTTACGTTAAAGACCTTTTGAATCTTACTAATCTTAGTAACTATAACGTATCTCCCGCACATTAGAACAAAGATAATTTTTGATGATCTACTGGTAATTGAATGCTTGCGTTGAAATAAACGTTTTGCATTCCCTTTCCGAATTGTCTGGCAACATCCCCGGCCGAACCTCGATTATCTGCAGGTTGATGAATCATAAAATATATTCTAGATAATCCGCTATCTACTAATTGAGCACATCGGTCGATCCAATTTTGAATTCGCAATTGATTAATCTCCAAGTCCATAGTTCCAACAAAGCGAATAAATAATTCCTGATTGGTGATGTAATTATGAATAATATCTCTTCTTCCTGGAGTGTCTGTAACACAGAGAGACATCTGTTTTGCTTCTAATAAAGAGCGTACTTCATTAAAATGAATGAGGTTTTCTTCTCTTAGCTCCAATGATGCATCCAGTTCTTGAGGCCAGTTATTAATAAACGTTTCTAATTGAGTCATTTTCTCCAACCCAAAATGCTGAGGCATCATTATAAATGAAGTCCCAGCTTTCTCCCCCATTAAGTTCATACCAGCAGAGAATTGATCCATTCTAGCAATTCCTTCTGAATCATTTAAGTCCTTTCTATTGGTTACCGGTGCAGGAACCTTAAAAGCATATTTAAATCCAGAAGGAGCTTTATCTCTCCATCCTTCCAGAGTAGATTCCTTCGGCATTCCATATCTAGTGGCATTCACTTCCACTGTATTAAATTCATTTGTATAGGCTTGTAATAGCTTTGATTGGGGTGTTTTTTCTGGGTAGACCGACCCGATATATTCTTTATTACTCCAAATGGAACATCCAATTCGAATTTCTGGGGAATCTGTTTTCTTGAAATTCGATAATACCTGAAGTGATCTTTCATCCACCTCTGGCAATGAAAAATCAATTCCCTCAATGCTATCTACTTTCCCGAATTTCATTTTAATATTACTCCAACCGGACAATGATCAGATCCTAAATAATCATTCAAAATAAATGCGTCTTCCAACTTAGCCATTACTCCTTGGCTAGCTAAGACGTAATCTAATCTCCACCCCGTATTTTTCGCTCTGGAATTAAATCGATAACTCCACCAAGAATATTTCACAGTATCAGGGTAAAGATGTCTATACGTATCCGTAAATCCAGCTCTTATGATTTCAGTTAATCCATCCATTTCAGATTGAGAACACCCGGCAGATTTATTATAATTCGATTTAAAATTCTTAATATCAATTTCTTTATGCACCACGTTCAAATCGCCAAGTACCATTACAGGTTTTTTCTTTTCTAAATCCACAACGAAGTTCATAAAGTCCTCATCCCATTTTTCACGATAAGGCAATCTTGCATATCCTGCTTGTGCATTAGGCGTATACACGCACACAACATAATAGTCCTTAAATTCTGCGGTTAAGACCCTTCCTTCCTGATCATGCTCAACTTTGCCAATTCCTTTTAGTATTTCAATGGGGGCCACCTTTGATAAGATTGCTGTTCCAGAATAACCTTTTTTTACCGCACTATAAGACGAGAAATGATATCCATAATCATTAATTACCTCCGCCACTTGATCATCTTGAGCTTTGGTTTCTTGGAGACAAATGACATCTGCATTCATTTCCTCTAACATTTCCTTAAATCCTTTCTTAGCAATGGCTCTTATACCATTAACATTCCACGAGACAATCTTCATTTATAAGTCATTTTTACTTCGAACTAAAGATAACCCTTCCAATTGAAATTATTGACTAAGAAAATTAGTTATTCGGGTGGGAAAAATGGCCATTAAACTAACCATCTATTGTAAATATATCTGGAGACCCATCTGGAATAAAACATCTCCGAATTAATAATTCAACCGCTTAAAAAAAATGATGATGAAATAAGCAGCAATATCCATTTAACGAATTGCGATTACCAGTCATCGCATATTCATGTTCATTCACCTAATTTTCAAATTGCTTACTCCATTACCTCCTAATTTTGCTGCGCTTTTATAGTAACAGCGATTAAGAATTAGTTAAGACCTAAGCGTTCAATTGCTAAATAAGCTAACCTGTTTAACAGGTTAATGTTTGATTGCTATCGGATCAAATTGAGATTTGTGGGGATAGATTTGAGTAGACAGATAGCAGAAGTATTGGCACCGGATTTAGAGTGAAGTTGAATTCTGAATTTATTAGGATGTGTTTGAAGAAACTAACTTCGGTGCCGCTTCTAGGTTGATCAACCGTTTTATTCGCTAATTTTATATCAACTAGCGAATCTTCATGAGAATATTTCTAATTACCCTTTTAATTTTTGGTTGCTCGGCATTGTCCTTTGCCCAATCCTGGGAAAAAGGATATCAAGATTTTATTACCACTTTCGAATCTCAAGACTATAACAAAACTATTGAGCTTGGAGCAATTTCGCTAATAGAAATCGAAACCGAAACTGGTAGAGAAGACACTAATTATTGCTCGGTGTTAAATTACCTTGCCTATTCTTATTTCTTGCTTCAGGACTATCAAACTGCGGTTAGTTTTGCTGAAATAGAATTAGACTTAAGGACTAAAATTCACGGCACAAACCATCCTAATTATTTCACAATGGCCTATGGTCTTTCAATGTACTACACATATGTAGGAGCTTGGAGTAAATCTGCACCGCTCTATCAAGAAGTGCTAAACAACTTGGAAAATCAGATAGGCAATAACAATATTGAATATGTGAACGCGGCTAATACTTTAGCTAACATATACAATCAAGCTGGTAGCTATAAAGTTGCGGAGCGTATTTATGAACGGTCTTATTCTACTGTTAAAAAATTATATGGGGAATTGGATAGCATCGTATTGACCATGCACAACATGATGTCCGCTTTTTATACAGGGAGCGGAAACTACCAGAAATCAGAACCTTATTTTTTCGATGCGCTCAAGCTGATGGAAAAGAACTTTGGCAAATTAAGTACACAGTACTTGCTTTCTTATAATAGTTTAGGCGAACTGTATATTTATGCCGGCTGGTTTGAAAAAGCAGAAAAAATATATCGAAAAAATCTTGAATACTGTATTGAATTTTATGGCAAAGGATCAGCTGATCATGCAACAGCACTTAACAACTTGGCGGTATCATTAGAAGGTCAAGGTAAATACGAAGAAGCGGTAGGAATCTATTATGAAACGCTAAAAATTAAAGCCGAAGTTTTCAAGAAGGAAAGTGACTATTATGCTCTGACGCTGAGCAATCTTGCTCTTGTTTATGAAAACATGAACGAATATGACAAGGCAGAAAAAATACTAACTGAAGCGTTAGAAATTTACCGAACTGTTTACGGTGCAACCCATATTAACTACGCAACTGCATTAAACAATATGGCCTCAATCTACTCTTCGAAAGGAAACTACACCAAATCCATTGAATTATCCTTTGAGTCTTTAGTAATTCAAAGAGACACTTATGGCACAGCGTATAAAGGATATTTGAACACGATGGCCACCCTAGCGTACACGTACATGACTGCTGGTAGCTTTCATAAAGCGGATAGTCTATATACCATATGCACGCAGACGCAGGAAAAGGTTTTAGGCGAAAATCATTTTGAATACGGCATCACATTAAATAATCAAGCCAGCCTTAAATCTTCTATGGGCCAATATGAACAAGCTGAATTATTGATTAAAAAAGCATTGAAGATTCATTTGAAAAATGAAAACAACGAAACCAATATTGCTAACACCTATTTTAATCTTGGGAATCATTACTTAACAATTGGAAACCTCAGAAAAGCAAGACAGTCATTTGACAAATGTAAAGAACTCTTTGTTCAGATATATGGTACCATGCACCCGCAATATGCTGTATTTCTTCATAGTATGGGTCTATTCTATATCGAAACTACCGAGTACGATTTGGCCGAAAAAACGTTAAAAAGAGCCTTAGAAATTCAACATAATTCGTTTGGAGAAGAACACCCGGATCAGGTTAATATACTTCAGATGCTAGCTTCTGTTCACACCGCTCAAGGTCAATTTCAAAATGCCGAGAAAACGATTAAACAAGCGATTAAAATTGCGCACAATTTAGGCGAAGACAATCCAGACTATTCGAATAGCGTATCTAGCTTGGGAATTCTCTATTATAACCTCGGAAATTATGAGCAAGCCGAACCACTTTATCTCAAATCCTTAGAATTAACTAAAAAGATTTACGGAGAACAACACTCGGAGTATGGCAATTCCTTGAATAATCTGGGAACCCTATATATGGCAAAGGCACTCTTCACATTCAAAGTTGCGAAAAGCACTAAGAATGCGGACTTAGCTTATTATTATTTTCATCAGTCGTTAAAAATCGATTCGCTCACCAATCGATTAAAAACAACTGAACATGCAACCCATTTAAATAACCTAGCCGAATTATATCGTGGTTCAGGTCAATATGAAATTGCAGCAGAACACTTTACCAAGGCAATTGATATTATGCACAAAGTATATGAAGGTGAGAATAATGATATGGCAATCACTTACCAAAATTTAGCTTTATGCTACCAAGGGGACGGTAAACTTCAAAAAGCAGAAGATTATGCGTTGAAAGCACTCGCTATTAAAATTGAAACTTTTGGAGAAGAAAGTTCTCAAATGGAAAATGTAACAAGTGTTCTGGCTAGTATCTACGATTCAAAAGATCAACTTGATTTAGCTTTAAAATATCACCAATTAACTCTAAAATCAAGCAATAAAGCCCTTAAATCAAGCTTTGAACATCTATCAGAGAAAGAGCAATCTGAATATTCTAAACTTACCGAAGTAACTAACTATTTATTCTATGATTATGCAGTTAGACGCCAAAATGATCAACCTGAACTAGCTCGACTCGTTCTCAATAATGAAATTTATTATAAAGGAATAATTCTTAGATCAGCGAATCGAATGAAAGCTGAGATTCTTGCAAGTAACGATACAGCCTTGCTGAACAAATATTATTTGTGGGTAGAAAAGAAACAACAGCTAGCGAAGCAATATTCTAAACCTGTTAATAATAGACTATCCACTATCGACACATTGGAATTTGTCTCTAATCGTTTAGAAAAAGAGTTAGTGAATTTATCAAGCGACTTCAAAGACCATCAAGCAGCTGAATCTGTAGATTGGAAAAAACTGCGGGCTGGCTTAAATTCAGAAGAGGTCTTGATTGAATTTATACACTTCCCACACATCGTAGAACGAACCATCAACCAAGACCTATACTGTGCGCTAATTCTAAAGCACGATGACGAATCACCTAAATTTATAAAGCTCTTTATTAAATCACAACTTGATTCTTTAATCGGTAAAACGGCAGGAAACGATCTGGACTATATCAATTCTTTATACGGTTCTAAGGTGGATTTAAATCCAAAATTGTACGAGCTTATCTGGAAGCCAATTTCCAAACATATTACAGGCGCGAAAACTGCCTATTATTCTCCTACTGGCTTGCTAAACAAAGTTGCCTTCCAAGCTTTAGCGTTAGATTCCAAACATTATTTATCCCAATCCCTCAATTTAAAACTGATTAATTCTCCATTAAATCTGGTCAACAAATCTGAACCACTACTCTCCAAAAAGTTGAATATTTCTATTTTTGGAGGAGCCAATTATAACACAGATAGCAGTACTACCGAAATTTGGAAGTACTTGGCTGGCACAAAAACTGAAGCCGAACATATCCAAAATTTATTTGCTAAAACTAACCTTCAACAACGCGATTTTATTGGAGCAAATGCAACTGAGGAGAATTTCAAAACATTCAATGGATTTAAATCTCCAGACATCATCCACATTGCAACTCACGGTTTCTTTTATGCTGATCCTGAAGAAATTCAAGATCTTAAAGCAGAAGAAACTACAGAGGGGCTAGTTGAATTTAGGGGAGCAGGAATAGGAGCTGAAACATTTGTAGCGAATAAAGATCCTTTGATGAGATCTGGGTTAGTTTTTAGCGGTGCTAACCAGGTATGGAACAAATCAGAATTTGAAGGTGACGATGGAGTACTTACTGCCTTTGAAGTAGCAGATATGAATTTACAGAACACCAAGCTGGTTGTCCTTTCAGCATGTGAGACAGGTTTAGGTGACATTAAAGGAAGTGAAGGAGTTTATGGACTTCAGCGAGCTTTCAAGAAGGCCGGAGTTGAATCGTTAATCATGAGTTTATGGCAAGTGCCTGATAAAGAAACAGAAGAGTTCATGACCATCTTTTATACTGAATTGTTAAAGTCAAATAATGTGAAGACTTCCTTCGCGTTTACACAAGAAACGATGAGAAAGAAATACGATCCGTATTTCTGGGGAGCATTTATCTTGGTTCAGTGACAATGTTTGAATGATAGAATTAGTCAATGATAGAATGCGATAATGATTGAATGATAGAATGCGATAATGATTGAATGATAGAGTAAATCATTGATCGAATTTGATAAGTGGTGCGTTGCTAAATTTTTAATAAAATCAATTCATTGTTGCGCAATTTAAGTTGGAACGGGCCAGATACGGTGCTATCATCACCAATTCCTGTTAGGGACAATTCAAAGTACGCTATATTTCCTTTAAGCGTATAGGAGCCTATAAAAGCAAAAGCTGGGGGTTGATTAAACGAGATTTGATCTTGTGTTTTATAAACTCTGATAACGGTTGAGTCACCTTTAATAACGGTGTCCCTGTGTTCTGAAAAAGATGGTTTGGGGCCTTCCCGAGAAGTAACTATACCGTTCGTTGTTGGGAATATGAATGACACATACGAAGAAGAAACTTTCCCATTTGAATTTAACTCCATGGTAATTTTTGGGTTGAAATCAGTTGAGTCATCTTGAACAAAAACGAGGCTATCTCCTTTTACTTTCTTTACATTCAAATTTGTGTTTGAGGTTAAAGTCCAATTCACATCGAGTATTCCTACCGTTTGAGAAATCCCAATAATTGGAAGGAAAAGCAACAGTATTAATAATCTCATGCAACGATAATGGTTTTATAACAAATGGTTACAAGCATTTCTACTTATGGCTCCAGTCATCCGGATCACTGCTGTCATTTGGAGACAATCCTATAATATCTCCTTCTGTATTCACACCAAGACCGAGAACAGATCGATTTACGTAGTTGAAATAGGAAACAACCTGATTGATTTCCAATACTTCCCCATCCGTAAATCCAACTTCTTTCAATTTGGTAACATCTTCTTTCAACATGAAGGTGGCGGTGAGGGTTAATTTCTCCGCATAGCACATTCCCTGCAAATGTTTTGAGTCAAAGTGAGTTTCAAGCGTTTCTGCCTGCATAGCTACTACAAA
>JBLIOB010000055.1:0-18469 GCA_047639575.1 Parvicellaceae bacterium | reverse complement strand
CTTCTACGCTACCGTTTTTAACAAAGGGTTATTGCATGTTTGATGATTTAAAATTAATGGACGGTGGTTGGAGCGACCCGATTCCAATAAAGAGAGCTGTTGAACTAGGCGCAGATAAAGTGGTTGTAATACGCACAATGCCAGCTGATCAAAAGCTAGAGTGGAGTTACTTTGGATGGTTTGGTGGCTTCTGGCATCGAGATAATCCAGGGTTGAGTAAACGATTTTCTGAAGATCACGTTTATTATAATGACAGTATTGACTACATCAAGGAAAATCCAAAAGGGGTGAAAATTATAGAAATTGCACCAGAGAAAGAATTAGCAACGGGCAGCTATTCAACATCCAAACTTAAATTGACATCGGACTACAGACTAGGTTTAGACCTAGGAACTCAGTTTTTAGCTGAGCACAAATCCGAGTTTCTTTAATTTAGACTAAGCTTCGTATCCCAGCAATGCATCCATCGTGTGGAATGACACTGAATGATAGTTCGGTCTGGCTTTCGCGTATATTTCCAGTGCACGATCTAATTGATCAGTTTCTTTTAAGGCTTTGTACAAAGGAGTTAAGAATTTTCTTCTACCGACTCTTACCAAGAAATCTTCTAATTTCTGATCAATTGCCTTGTACCCAAATCGAATTGATTTTTCAAACCAAATAAAAGCGATTTCGCTGTTTCCGTTATTTGAGAAATCGAATTTAGCATCTAAAGCTTCCATTTGAGAAACAGAAGTTTCATCCTTTAAATTTGAAAGTAAATGATACCACTCCTTGTAGCTCCATTCGATTCCTTTAATTTCATTTACATCATTATTCAAATAGAAGGCATTCATTTGTCTTTCCACTTCATTAAAAGCTTCTGAAACAACAACAGGACAATTTGCAGGAACTCCTGGCTCATAAACCCATTCTTGTACGTTTAAGTCTAAGTCATTTGGATCAAGCAAAGCCTTATTCAAGTATGTAATGAAATCTTCCGTAGTAAGTGTTTGGAATTTATAAACCTCAAAGTATTCTTTTAAGAACACGTCAAACTTCTCTCTACCAGTCGCTTCTTCAATCATTTTCAAAAAGAAACATCCTTTTTCATAAGCAATGTCGGTCATCCCATCATCTGGGTGTCTTCCAGATAATTTAAGTTTTAAGATTTGATCTGCTGGTTTCTGAGACTTTAAACTACCTTGAAGATCTTGGTATCCAAGAATTGCTAACATATCAGCAAAGTCTTTATCATATACTTCCTCCATGATTCTTCTTTCAAAGTATACGGTGAATCCTTCGTTTAACCAGAAGTCATTCCAGGTTGCATTGGTTACTAAGTTCCCACTCCAACTATGTGCTAATTCGTGCGCAACTAAAGAAACTAATGATCCATCACCAGCAATAATAGTAGGTGTAGCAAATGTTAACATTGGATTTTCCATTCCTCCAAACGGGAAACTTGGAGGTAAAACGATAATGTCATATCTACCCCATAAGTAAGGTCCGTATAATCCTTCGGCTTTATTAACCATCTGGGGAACATCTTTAAATTCGTTAACACAAGCCTCTAACATTGCATGTTCTGTATAAACACCAGTTCTGTGATCCAATGGAGCAAATTCCAAATCTCCGACAGCCAAAGCCATTAGGTAACAAGGAACAGGATTCGTCATTTCGAAGTGATATTTTCCTTCTGGATTTTTCTCAGTAGGATTGTCAGCACTCATCACAGCCATAAGTTCAGCTGGAACTTTCATGTCTGCAGAATACGTTACTCTTAAACCAGGCGTGTCCATTAAAGGAATCCAAGTTCTAGTCAAAATTGATTGACCTTGAGTAAATACGTATGGATGTATTTTACCAAGCGTTAATGAAGGATCAACCCAGTCAAGCGCCTCTGTTTCTGGAGTAGTTTCGTAGAAAATTTCAACTTTATTAGATTCTGCTGTAATAGTAACATTCAATGGAGAACCTAATAACTCATCGTATTCCCCTACCTCATACACTGCATCAGCACCATCTACTTGAACTCCTTGAATATTTAAATTCTTTGAATCGAAAATTACTTTTGTAAAGCCTTTTTCATTTTTAATCGTGTGAACCACGGACCCTTTTAAGATCTCTTTTTCAAAATCAACTTCAAGATTTAAATGAACGTGTGTTACTTGAACGTCTTTATAATTAGACAAAGTATGATCGTCAATTGGTTCTGTAATCATTACAGAATCAACACTTTCAACGACATCTGACTCTACAGCATTCGTTACTTCTCCTTCTCCACATGCCCACATTCCTATAAGTAGTAGTGGAGCGATTATTGTTGCAAGTCGTTTCATAAAAACTAAACTAATTTTAAAAATCTGAGCTAAAAGTAAGGTAATTAACGATCTGACCGTGTTAAAATTCTGCTGACTGGAGAAAACTGTAGATGAACTGCAGTATTATTTCCGCCACCTGTAAAACCGAGACCTTTCTGATTCAAAAAATTGTTCTAAATTCACGGCTGTTAAAAAATCATAATTAAATGAGTCAAAAAAACAACACAAACTTTACTAAAGATCTTCGGGTGATGGACCACCCGGCAGCTCTTTTCGTATTGTTTTTCTCTGAAATGTGGGAAAGATTCTCTTACTACGGAATGCGAGCCTTATTGGTATTGTTTCTGGTTAGTGAAGCAGCCACCGGTGGATGGGAATGGAGTACTGAACAAGCACTTTTATTATATGGTACGTATACGATGTATGTTTACATCACACCTATATTAGGTGGATTACTTGCCGATAAATTAATGGGTTATCGATGGGCCATTATTCTTGGTGCACTCCTAATGACATTAGGGCACGCCTCTATGGCGTTTGAGACAGAGTTCTTCTTTTACTTAGGATTAGTCTTGTTAGTTGTTGGAAATGGTTTCTTTAAACCGAACATTTCTTCGATGGTTGGCCAACTCTATAAAGATAATGATGCCGCCAAAAAGGATGCAGGATATACCATATTCTATATGGGAATTAATGCAGGTGCATTCTTAGGTATTTTGCTCTGTGGTTATATCGGAGAGAAAATTGGATGGAGTTATGGATTCGGATTAGCAGGAATCTTTATGTTCTTTGGTATGGTCATGTTTTATTTCGGTAGAAAGATATTTGATCAAATTGGTCTTAAACCTAACCTTGGCGATGAACCACTCGAGACATCGTTAGAAAAAATAATAGAATCTGAAGAAGAAGAAAAAGCAAACCTTGAAGGATTTGATGAAGCTGCTTTAAATGCTCGAATTGAAAGTGAAACACCTACAGCCAGCTCTACTCATAAAGAAAAGCTAAAGTCATACGTCAAATCAAAAGTTGCTAAGAAAATAACAACTCAGCGATTAATTGTAGTTACGTTCCTAGCTATTTTCTCAGTTATTTTCTGGATGTGTTTTGAACAAGCTGGTGGTTCAATGAACTTATTTGCTAAAGACTACACTCAAAGAACTCTACAGGGCGGAGGAGCAGTTGCCTTTAAGTGGATAGATGCGATTTTAACGATCGTACCTATGATGATAATTAGTTATGTACTAATTATGCTGTTTAAGGCGACTTTCAAGAAATTTGCTTTATCCAATGTTATACTTGCTTTCAGTTTTGTCATTATATGGGGTTTATGTATTTGGAAAGTAAACCGAGAGTTTACAATGAATACGTACGAAGTCACGTACACGCATGATGTGTCTGGAGACTTTCACGACACCATTCTAAATCCTGACCAAGTCTTGATAACGTTGACTGAAGGTAAAATTGATGCCAATGGTTACCTAAGCGCCCATTATAAGGATACTATTCCCACATTTACTTCATGGGATAAAGTTGGCACACGTACTTTTGGCGAAAATGGACTCGAGATAAAAGGAAGTTATACCTACAGTAAAACTGAAACGGGCACTTTGAGTGTGAATAATATGCTTGCCGATAAGGAAGGTTTTAATGCAATTATTTCCGATGATAAATTGAGGTTTGTTCCAAAAGAAGATCTAGCGGAATATAAAACTGCTTTCCAAGGCTCCGTTATAAGACAAATGGATGATGAGACACAAGTTACCGCATCATGGTTCCAGATCTTGAACTCTTTGTTTATAATTCTATTTGCTCCTGTATTCTCTAAAATTTGGGAGAAACGCTGGAATCCTTCAGCTCCGATCAAGTTTGCTTTAGGAATGATTTTCTTAGCTCTCGGGTTTGGATTCTTAGCCTTAGGTGCTCAAGGAATTGTTAGTGGGCAGCCATTTGACAAGGTCAGTATGATCTGGTTAGTATTTGCATTCTTATTCCATACTTGGGGTGAACTCTGTATATCTCCAGTAGGATTATCATTCGTAAGTAAGCTATCACCTAAGAAATTAGTTGGACTAATGTTCGGTGTGTGGTTCTTTGCTTCAGCAATGGGAAACAAACTAGCTGGAACAACTGGCGCGATGATGGAAGGTCTTTCTGAGCAAATGTCTCTATCTAAGTTCTTCTTAATCTATGTCGGCCTGCCGGGTGTAGTGGCTCTGATTATTTTCTTAATGAGAAAATGGTTAGTGAGAATGATGCACGGTATCAAATAGAAATTCAATCACATGTAGCCCCAATTCTGAAAAGAGTTGGGGCTTTTTTATGATCCTTTTTTTGAGCTTTCGTAGAATGTCATCCTGAGCCTTCCCGAGGATCGGGAAGAGATGTCGAAGGACGGCTTGCGTATCCTATCGCCCTTCGACATTTCTTTCATTCCTTCTGAATGAAAGGCTCAGGATGACATTCATGTAAAAGTAATTTATGGAGATATGGACTGAATTGAAAAAGCAGTCAGAGGAATTTCAGAATCTTAGTTTTCTGGAAAGATCTTCTCTGGATTCAAGATCCCATTAGGATCAAATAGATTCTTAATGCCTTTCATTATCTCCAATTGAACAGCATCAAAAGCAATCGGCATATATTGACGTTGCACATAACCAATGCCATGTTCTCCCGAAAGCGTACCTCCAAGCGAAACGGTTAGTTCAAATATTTCTGTAATCCCTTTTGGTAATTCTTCTTTCCACTGTGTTTCGGAAAGCTCACCTTTAATGATATTAATATGGAGATTACCATCACCAGCATGGCCGTAACAGATTGACTTAAACCCGTACTTTTTGCCAATTTCTTTAACACCTTTTAACAACGCAGGTAGCTCATACCTCGGTACCACGGTGTCTTCTTCTTTATAGATCGAATTTGCTTTTACGGCCTCACCTATTGTTCTTCGAAGTTTCCACAGTGTTTCTTTTTGAGCTTCTGAATCAGCAAACATGATTTCACCACTGCCGAAATTCTCCAAAACATTAGTGATTATTTCGCATTCTTTGAAAAGCAAATCTTGATCATTCCCATCTACCTCTATTAGCAAGTGCGCTTGTACCTGGTTTTCAATTTCTATGGTTGATTCCGTGAATTTCAATGCCCACTCAATCGCATCTCGTTCCATGAACTCCAGTGCAGAAGGCGTAATTCCTGCTTTGAAGATCGCACTCACAGCTTCACATGCTTTTTCTGCTGAATTAAATGGAACGAGCAGAAGCAAATTGTGGGCTGGTAATGGAAGTAATTTTAACACGGCTTTAGTGATGATTCCTAACGTGCCTTCACTACCTACCATCAACTGTGTCAAATTATAGCCAGTTGAATTTTTTAATGTATTCGCACCAGTCCAAATAATCTCACCATTCGGCAAAACAACTTCTAAGTTCAATACGAAATCCTTAGTCACCCCATACTTAACCGCTCTTGGTCCACCGGCATTCTCAGCTAGATTTCCGCCAATAAAGCAACTTCCTTTACTTGAGGGGTCAGGTGCATAAAAAAGTCCTTTTGCAGCAACCGCATCCATTAATACTTGCGTGATCACGCCAGGCTCGGTGGTTACTTGCAAATTATCTTCATCGATAGTAACGATAAGGTTCATTCGTTCTAATGAAAGACCTACTCCTCCACAAACACTCAGTGCTCCTCCGCTCAAGCCAGTTCTCCCTCCTATTGGCGTTACTGATATCAAATGCAGATTACAATAACCCATAACGGCTGCAACCTGTTCTGTATTTTGAGGCTTGAGGACTACTTCTGGCGGGAAACTAAAATCTTCCGTTTCATCGTGGCCATACTCTATTCGTTGTTCAAGGTCAGCGAAAACATATTCTGTTCCGATAGTTTCTGAAAAGAACAGTATATCATTCTGATCAATATCCTTAAAACCTTTAACATTCTCGCTATTACCTTTCATAACACTTGCCCATTTGGAGTGGTTATTGTTTTGTATTTTCGACCCCATCATAATTAATACAATACTAATGAAGAAATTACTAGGGTTATCGCTGATATTAATATTCGTATCAACTTGTTATTCACAAGGAAAGGAAATTTCCAACGAATCAATTTGGTTGAAAGGAGAGTTTTTTGGCAGTTCTGTTTCTGGCGTGCGGTCTATGAAGGATGGAGAATTCTTCACTTCATTAAACGTCAATCGACAAACGAAGGTGGCTTCTGTGAAGAAATACGCGTATGCTGATTACAAGGAAGTAGGAACCATTGTAGCGTCAAACAACCTGGTACCTACCGCATCTGGAGGAGAAACTAAAGTCTCCATTAATGATTATCATTTCAATGCAGATGAGACAAAGTTGCTGATTGCTTCAGACCAAGAAGGAATCTACAGGCACTCGTCTAAATCATTTTACTATGTATATGATATCAAATCCAAAGTACTAGTTCCGTTATCTGATAATAAAAAAGGAAAGCAAAGACTAGCTCAGTTTGCTCCTGAAGGAAACAAAGTTGCTTTTGTAAGAGAGAACAACATATTCATTAAAGATTTCGACACCAACGAAGAAATTCAAGTTACCAAAGATGGTAAGATGAATGAGATGATCTATGGTGGAACTGACTGGGTTTATGAAGAAGAATTCAGTTTTGACAATGGATTATACTGGTCTCCTGATGGAAAGAAAGTAGCCTATTATTATTTTGATGAAAGCAAAGTTAAGGAGTACCAAATGGCGATGTACGGTGAGCTTTATCCATCTCAATATAAATTCAAATACCCAAAGGCTGGTGAAGCAAATTCTGTAGTACGGGTTTTCGTTTACGAATTGGCTCAAAAGAGAACCAGCGCATTCGATACAGGAATAGAGGAAGACATTTACATTCCAAGAATCAAATGGACCAATGATCCTGATGTTTTGATGGTGACCCGAATGAATAGGCTTCAAAATAAGCTGGAACTTATGGTTGGAACTTTCAAAGAAGATCGTCCAAATAATCAAGGAGTAAAAACTAAAGTAGTTTATAAGGAAAAGGCTGAAACCTATATTGATGTTACGGACAACCTAACTTTCTTGAAAGACAACAAAACTTATCTCTGGACAAGCGAAAAAGATGGGTTTAACCACATTTATAAAATTGATCTAGAAACAGGAAATGAAATACAGCTTACAACAGGAAACTGGGAAGTAACGGAATTAGTTGGGATAGATGAGACGAAAGATTTGATCTATTTCATTTCAGCAGAGACGTCTCCGATGGACCGGGATTTATATGTAATGAAATCTGACGGAAGCGATAAAAAGAAATTATCAGCAAGAGCAGGACAGAATAGAGTTGCATTTAGTAAAGGGTTCAAATACTACATCAACTATCAATCTGATGCTAACTCGCCTGAGTATGTATCGCTTCACAAATCTGACGGATCAGAAATAAAAGCCTTAAAAACAAATGATAAAGTGAAGGATGCAATGAAGTCATATGGCTTCACTAAAAAAGAATTCATCAAGATTAAAACAGAAGACGGGATTGAATTGAACGCTTATATGATTAAGCCTCCAGGGTTTAAGGATAAAAAGAAGTATAAAAAGAAAGATCAATACCCAGTTTTCATGCACGTTTATGGAGGGCCCGGTATCAACACTGTTCATAATTCTTGGGGAGGGCCAAATTTTGCATGGTTCCAAATGCTTGCTCAAAAGGGATACATTGTTGTGTCAGTAGATGCTAGAGGAACAGGGTTTAGAGGAAGAGATTTCAAACACTGCACGTACTTACAATTGGGTAAATATGAAACTCAAGATCAAATAGCTTCTGCAAAATGGCTTGGCGAATTACCGTATGTAGATAAAGACCGAATTGGAATATTTGGTTGGAGTTATGGTGGATACATGTCGTCTCTTTGTATCACTAAAGGAGCTGATGTATTCAAAGCGGCAATTGCTGTTGCACCGGTTACTAACTGGAGATACTACGACAATATTTACACGGAGAGATTTATGCGAACTCCACAAGAAAATGGAAAAAACTACGATGACAATTCTCCAATTAATCATGTGGACAAATTAAAAGGAAGCTACATGTTGGTGCATGGTTCAGCCGATGATAATGTTCATTATCAAAACACCATGGAGATGGTTAACGCCTTGGTCAATGCGAACAAACAATTCGATCTATTTATATACCCTGACAAGAATCATGGGATTTATGGCGGATTTACTCGATTGCATCTTTACAATAAAATGACCAACTTTATTTTAGAAAACCTATAAGCATGAGGCTCTTCATTTTTACACTCTTATCAATTTTAACTTTTTCCACATGGTCGCAAGGATCTGTTGCACCACAAGGAAAAATTAATTGGGTAACGTGGGATGAAGCAGTTGCTCAATCTAAATTAGATAGCGTACCAAAGAAGATGTTTATTGATTTCTATACCGGTTGGTGTGGATGGTGTAAGCGGATGGACAAGACGACTTTTGTTGATGTAAACGTTGCCAACTATATGAATGCGAATTTCTATGCGGTAAAGTTTGACGCAGAAACGACTGACACGATTAACTTCAACGGTACTTCATTTATTAATTCTGAACCTGGATTTAAAAAAGCCTCAGCGAATGCCAGAGGAAAAGTTCATATGATGGCTTATTCAATGTTGGACGCTAAGCTCTCCTACCCTTCCTATGTAATCTTAGACGAGCACAAAACGAGACTCATGATTTACAATGGAGCTAAGCAGCCTGATCAAATGATGGGAATTTTAGTGTTTTTCGCTACTGACCAGTATAAGTATTATCATAACTATTTATACGGACAATGGAGCAAGCAATCTCAGCTAAAAGTTCAAGCAGGAAAGAAATAGAAATTGGCATTCTGGAACAATAGAAATAGCTTCGATAAAAAAAGCCCGCTTGCCAATAACAAGGCGATTTTTTACTTACTCGTTTTCATCATTCTTTTGACAATTCTGTATATTGGCTCGTTCTACGTTCAAAAGCCCATTGAGTGAAATCTAAACAGCATCAATCTTACTCCATAAAAATAAGTGAAACGCCATTTGACAATGGGCTTTTCTCACTTCCACAAACTGCTGTCATCATATTTCGAGATGCCAACAGAAACGTTGTAAAAAAAGAGAAATATGGTGTTTTGGAAGCTGAATACGTCTACGATAAAATTCACGCTGGTGAATTGATTAATATTTCAAACTGTTACATCAAGAATTTCTCTTTAGGAGCGTACAAAGAGAAACATGGTATAGAGAAGGATTCGAGAATTGAATTCAGTAACTTTTCTGCGATCCGAACATTTTTCGAAGCGGATGACACCACTGATTTTTCTTATTCGACATTTAAGGAAAGTTGTGATTTTGTAAATAGTACTTTTGGAAGTGGCAATGTAAACTTTCATAAAATAAAAGTAGTTGAGTCAGCTACAGACTTCTCAAGCGTTGATTTTGGAGAAGGAAGTATAAATTTTCAATTTGCAGATTTCGGGACTGGAACGGTCACTTTTCAAAATAGCGCCAATCATAATGGAAATACTTCTTTTATCAATGCTAATTTTGGAAATGGTAAAGTAAACTTCAAAAATTTCAATTTTGGAAATGGCAAGGTAGATTTTCATTTTGCTAAGTTTGGTAAAGGTGATGTATCCTTTGATAAAGCCGAAATGGCCGGAGATTATGTCGATTTCGGAAAAGTTGAATTTGGAAGTGGCAAACTTGATTTTAGAAGAACCAATTTTGGCGATGCCATCGTTTCCTTTGAAGAAATTGAGCACAAAGAAGGACGTACTTACTTTAAAAAATCAATTTTTGGGTCAGGTAATGTATCCTTTGATATGGCTGATTTGGGCAATGAAGAATTGTCTTTCGAAGGAGCTGAGTTTGGCAAAGGAAGTTTGTCATTATTACGAACTACCAGTAATAAAATTAATTTCAAATCTTGCCAACTTAATAATTACGTAGATCTGCGTGTAACAAAGTGTCACACGATAGACTTGTCTGACACTATTATACGAGACATTATTGATTTAAAAAGGGGTAAAACAGAAGTAAAATTAGAGCAGTTAATACTTTCAAAAGTCAGGAATTTAGGTAAGATATTCTTAGACTGGAAGGAAAATGATGTTAAAGCTTTGATTGAGAATCAGGATACTTCTTTTCATGATAAAGCTGATCAATTCAGATTGCTGAAAGAGGATTTTCACGACTCTGGAAAATACAATGATGAAGATAAATCTTATGTAGCCTTCAAACGTTATGAGCTTAAGGCGTTGAATGCGGAAAAAATTAATGCAAACAAGTTGAACGCTATTTGGGTTTATCCTACTTCTTTTTCTAAAAAATTAATTTTTGATTGGATGGGGCTTTATGCCACTAACCCGATGCGAGTGCTGGTTAGCATGTTTTTCATTTATGTCTTGTTTAGTCTTTGCTATTTGGGCATGATGCTTTGGGGGTTTGGAGACTTAAAACCTGGATTTGACCCTCCAGAGCAAATGTCTAAGATGGCCTTATCATTTTATCATTCGGCAATAACTTTCTTGACAATTGGATACGGAGATTACTCACCTTGGGGAGCTATTAGAATGGTTTCCAGCCTAGAAGGATTTGTTGGGCTGTTTTTAATGTCATATTTCACAGTAGCATTTGTGAGAAAAATCTTACGTTAATCACGTATTTAAAGGGCTGAAGCTTTTCTAATTCAATTAGTTTAGTATCTTTATTCGCGGTAAAAAATCTTAATATTAGACAGAAGAAAATGAGTGAAGTAGCAAAATTAGATTTAGGTGGTGAAACGTACGAACTCCCGATAGTAGAAGGAACTGAAAATGAAAAGGGAATTGACATCACTAAGTTAAGAGGTGCTTCAAAACACATTACGGTAGATCGTGGTTTTAAAAACACTGGATCATGTTACAGCGCTATTACTTTTTTAGATGGAGAAAAGGGAATTTTAAGATATAGAGGATATCCAATTGAGCAATTAGCAGAAAAAGCTTCTTTCTTAGAAGTGGCTTATTTACTGATCTATAGTGAACTTCCTACTTCAGAGCAACTGGAAAAATTTCAAAATGAAATCACTCAGCACACTTTGGTTCATGAAGAAATGAAAGGTTTTCTACAAGCATATCCGGCTAACGCTCATCCAATGGGAGTATTAGCAGCAATGGTTTGTTCTCTTTCTACTTTTTACCCAGAATCTCAGGATCCCAACAGATCACCAGAAGCTTTTGATTTATCGATTACAAGGTTAATTGCAAAAATGCCAACATTAGCCGCTTGGGCACATAAACACAGCCAAAGACATCCATTAATTTATCCTCAAAACTCGTTAGATTATTGCGGTAATTTCTTAAACATGATGTTTGCTATGCCAACTGAGGAGTATACTCCAAGTCCAGTTGTTACAAAAGCATTAAACAAATTATTAATTCTACATGCAGATCACGAACAAAACTGTTCAGCATCTACTGTAAGAATGGTCGGTTCATCTCAAGCTAATTTATATGCTTCAGTATCTGCAGGAGTATGTGCCCTATGGGGTCCATTGCATGGTGGAGCTAATCAAGCGGTAATTGAAATGCTTGAATCAATCAAAGCGGATGGTGGAGATACTGATAAATGGATCGCTAAAGCTAAAGACAAAGAAGATCCATTTAGATTAATGGGATTCGGACATAGAGTTTACAAAAATTTTGATCCGAGAGCTACAATTATTAAAGTAGCGTGTGATGAAGTTTTAGAAGACTTAGGAATTGATGATCCTGTTTTGGACATCGCTAAAAAATTGGAAAAAATCGCATTAGAAGATGAGTACTTTATCAAAAGAGGTCTTTATCCAAATGTTGATTTTTATTCAGGAATTATTTATAGAGCATTGGGAATCCCAGCAGAGATGTTTACAGTAATGTTCTCTCTTGGTAGATTACCTGGTTGGATAGCACAATGGAAGGAAATGTTAGAAAATGGTGACCCAATTGGTCGTCCAAGACAAATCTATACTGGTGCAACGGAGCGTGATTACGTTCATATCAGCCAAAGAAAGCTGGAGACTGTTTAAGACTTTCAACAAGCAAGGAAAAGAAGCTCGTTTCGAAAGAAGCGAGCTTCTTGTTTGAGCGAAAGTTTATGCTACTATTACCGCTTTTAAGATAATTAAATCTTCTTGTTGAATAAAGCCTGAATCTGCTAACATAGTTTTCTTTCCACCGTTGACTTTCATTGTTTGCATCTCGAAATTTCTCAAGTCTCGCAAAACCTCCGCTAAGCACTCCTTTTTTACTTCCATATAATTCAATAAATTAGATTGTAACGAATCAAATCGGTTTTGTTATAAAGGCGCGAATTAACAAACCTAAAACAAGTTTCATTATGATTAATAAATTGAAAATTATCACTCTTTTTACAACAATATTTATAGGGGCTAATGGCTCTTTCGCTCAGAATGTACAGAACTTTGGGAACGCAGACAATTTCTACCCATGGGCAATTAGACAGAATCTTAACGATACCGCGATTAGAGCAAGCATCGTAAATCTTAAAATAAAGAATGAGGAAACGACTCGAACCAACACTAAAGGAAAAAAAGCCGTATCTATTAATAAATATAACGAAGACGGAAGCATTAGCTTATACGGTCAAAATCGTCTATCGAACAAAAAATATATTTATTCCTATGCTCTAAACTATGGACAAAATGGTTTAGACACGATGAACATTTCTAATTTCAAGGGGCTCTTCCGTACCAAATCATATGAGCGAGACAAATCTGGTAATGTAATAACGTACATCTCTAAAGACAATAGTAGAAGAGCATTTGTATATAGAGTAGAAAATGAAATTATTAATGGTAATCTACAAACCAGATCTATATATAAGAATGGAAAAAGTGACTCAAAGTACCAAAGCTGGAACTATACTTATCATGAAAATGGCAGTCGGGCGTTAACCAAGTTCTTTAAAAAGAATAAACTTAAATACACGTGGAATTACGATTGTAAGGTGGAAGGAATTGAAGAAAACACTAAAGATACATCCACAATTTGCACCTGGAAAGAAACTGACGCTAAAGGAAACCCAATAACTTGGACTAAAACAACAAATGAAAAAGGAAAAGTAATTAAGGGTAAAACAGTTGTTGAAAAGGGTACTGAAAAACTAATTTCTTACGAAGAGTGGGATATGTCCGGCAGACCAATAACTAGTAATATTAAATCTTTTGACAAATGGACTTACGCTCGATACAAAAAAGGCAAATTGGACTTTCAATCCACTTCCAATTTCGCGCCTAAAACTGGTCAAATATCATCTACAACAAGAACCTTTACTAAACACCCTCGATGGAACAGCTCAACCGAATTTGTATACGATAACAACGGGTTAATCTTAAAAGAAATAAGTATCCGAAACGGAAAACTACACGAGATTACTACTACAAAAAGGGAGTTTTACAAATAGACTTTAAACTGATCTGAACGAATATCATTATGTGATGTGTTAAATACACTCTCCCCATTCTTTATTAAAAGAACTTGGGGAGAAGCATGCTCTACATTAAAAGCTAAAGCAACCGCATTACTTACATCTCTATTCGCTATTAGGTCTAAATAATAGATTGGTAATTCTTCGTCTGTAAAGTCCCAATTACTCTCTAAACGGGTCATTGCCATAGAACTGATAGAACATCTAGTGCTGTGTTTAAAAATCACAACTGGATGTTCTTTAGATTCATTAATAATTTTATCAATTCCTGATATATCAGATAAATCATTCCAATTTATCCTACTTTCCTTTTGCCTTGAAAAAAAACCCATAAAGTCTATCCTTTCTTTAAGAACGAAATTAACCTCTTTTTGTTCGTGAATACGGTCTGTCAGATTACAATTTATAAACTAGTTTCAAAATTCATCTAAATTTGAGCCCGAAGTCAAATTATTGGAAGAATCTGAATTTATACAACGCCTTATAAAAGGTGATCAAGTAGCTTTTCAAAAGCTGGTCAATGAACATCAAAAGATGGTATTCGGACTCTGCTTCTCCTATTTGAATAATTTCCAAGATTCAGAAGACACAAGTCAAGAAGTATTTATTCAAGTTTATAAAAGCATCGATGGTTTTAAAGGAGAATCCAGTCTTAAAACCTGGGTGTACCGAATTGTCATATCTAAATGCCATGATTTTATCAAAGCTAAAAATCGAAAGAAGCGATTCGCATTTTTAACGGGGTATGAAGAAGTAGAAGAAAGATGGGAATCGAATGCCCAAACTCCCCAAAAAATTCTTGAGAATAAAGAGCACATGAATCTACTTCATCAAGCTATAGAGCAGCTTAGTGAAATACAAAAGACTGTTTTCGTTTTGAATCACTTGCATGAAAAAACAAATGCTGAGATTTCAGATTTGTTGGGAATTTCAAAGTCAACAGTAGATAGTCACATCAGGCGATCTAAAGAGAAAATCAGAAAATTGTTACGAGACATTTTAAAATAGTGCAAGTATTTGGAACCAACTGACTTCTATAAGGTAAGAGGAATGAAAAGAGAAAATAAAATAGACGAAATATTGAATTCTACCCAAGGAATTGAAATGCCCGTAGGAAGTGAATTTATGTATCCTCAAATTGAAGGACGTATTTCAGGAAGTATGCAATCGAACACTTCCAAATTTCGGAGCATGGTAAGAAAAAGAATCATAATTGGAGCTGGGGTTCTCGCGATAAATTCACTTGTTCTTTTATTCAGTCTTTCTGGAAGTGCCAATGCAGCCGAGGAATCAACCGATGCTTCATACAATATGGAAGAAGCAGTTGATCAGTTTTTTGATCTTTATCAGGACCAATTAAATTATGGAATCAATGAAAAGTAATCGAATTCTAATTTGGGTACTTGCCATTTCCAATTTATCTCTTTTGGTATTCTTGGTTTTTCAACGCCCCAACCAACCCTTTTCGGAAAATGGATCTCCCCCGTTTCCACCACCGCCTCATCAGGCTGGCCATGCTCATAAAGGTCCGTTGATGCAAGATCCTAAGATGGTCTCTTTTATGCGAGATTCATTAGGTTTTACAGATGAAGAATTTAAATCATTCAGAGGCTTAAGAAGAACAATGGAGCAAGATGGTCAAAAGCATCATGTGGCAATTCGAAAAGCTAAATATGATCTTTTTTCACTTGGGTTGGATGCAACTCTTGACGTAGAGACAAAAGATAGTTTATTGACTATCATTTGCACTGAATTCAATGCATTGGACGAATTGACGATGGAACATTTTCATTCCTTATCATTACTTGGAACTACAGCTAACCAAGTATTGCTAAATGAATTCTTGCAAAAACTAATTAGCCATATGGGGCCTCCTCACAAAGGACCTCCTGCACCAGAACACCCTGAGTTTATTGAACGATAATTTTACCTGAAGAAGTAACACTTCCTGTCTCAACGACCGTAAAAAAGTACATTCCTTTTGGATAGGAACTAACGCCCATCTCTAGCCTTAAGTCGGATAAATTTTCAACCTTGAATATCAACTTACCGAATCCATCAAACAGACTAAAAGTTGCCTGATCCGGCTTTTTAGAAAAGTTAATATAAACTCTATCTCTTGCTGGATTAGGGAATACGATTGCCTCTACGCTTTTCTCCTCAATCATCGAAGTCATATGGCAAGTACCGAACATATTAAGGTCCATCCAGGCGGTTCTGTCTAAAATCCACTGTTTGAAATAACTTATGTCATCAGCATAGCTATTCCCAACGTAATTATTTGGCCAAACATAAGTACCATGAATGTTCCATTTATTAAAATTTCTTTGCTGACTTTCATCCAGATATATGGTCATATCATCCACCCATGCCATTAACGTATCGTCATGTAATTTGGTCAATCTTAGTTCTTGCCATCTGCAATTTGTTTTATTCGCAAATACGGTATCCTGTCTTAAAAATTTATCCCACCAAAAAGGATTCTGCCAGCTATCTCCTCCGCATGCAGTAGAAAAATCTAACTCCCAGCCAGTCGTAGTACTACCATCGCAATAGTCCGAGTTTCCCCAAGCCAAATTAAAATCCCATAGAGGTCCAGCTTTTAATAACCCTCCATTGCTGTCTTTGTCTTTATGCAAATAGCTACTAAGTCTGTATCCATCAACATTCTTACTTACTTCGTTAGAAATGAAATAATCGATAAACGTGCCTAAATCAATGTATGGCCTGTACCCAAATATTGGATCAGAGAAGTTTGGTCCTGCAAGTGCATCTTCAAAGTCTGTAATGTAAGTTTCGATATAATTAAGCTGGGCCGGTTGAATATCGCCACTTTTAGGATAATGCATTTGGTATTCCGTGTCTTGCCAGGCTCCTAGATAAGGTGCATAAGGAGATACCCACTCGATAATTCCACCACTCGTGCTTTTGTCAATTTTAACGATGTATCCACCTGTTAGTTCATCTCCAGTAAGGTCGATAGGATTTAGCGTTGCAATATCTACTCTACCCGTATCCTTTTTAATTTTTTCCATAAACACGTAAACTCCAACATATTCACCGTTCAATACAACTTCGCAAAACTGTGTTCTAGGAGCCCAATGCCCCATTTCTCTTCCCAATTTATACGTCAATACATTTCGCATTAGCGTTTTATCAGAATAAGGTGCATGTAAAATCCAGTCGTTCTCTGAAGGCATTCCAAACAACGGCACGTTGTTGTTATTGCCTAAAGAATCCCTTGTTTCCAGCCCATATTGCTTTTTCGGAAAACCTGCAGAAGAAGATCCTCGCTGTTCAATTCCAATATACCCATCGTATTCGTTAAACGCATCACTCATATAATTTCGCACTCCAATACCATTATAAATGATACCCATATTAGCCGTAATCTTTGGATCATCTGGAATAGCAATTCCTAAAGTATTTATAACCACAATGGGTAAATCAGAATCCGTAAAGGCTGTTGGTGGATTAAACCAAGATGGTACTACCCCATAATCACTTGAAGAATCGTTTATTCCTAATTGAAACCAAGCCCTAGAACTCATGTCGCTTGACGTTCCGCTTTCATTGTGAGTTTGTATACAAAGCACATTTGATCCGGTAGAAAGTAATGTGGTCACAGTTACATTATCGAGAATAAACTGATCTGGTGAACCCCCACTATACATTTGAGCCTCGTGCAATCCTCCAGATACAGCGTTATAGGCAGGAGTCGTTCCTGTAATTGCTCCTCTAGCAATTTCAACACCATTTAGATAAGCCACGAAATCATCGTCATAATCGTAGTTAAAAATAGCCTGATCAACTTTTGAAATATCGATAATATTGAATGTGATTCGTTGAAAACAAGAAATGGTGCCAGAAGGAATCACGGTATTATCATCCCCATCGCCATAACCAAAGCCGCCTGAGCCAACCGACCAAGAAATATCATTATAGGATATGCTCGTCCATAAAGGATCTACTGGAGATGTAGGGAGCGTATATTTCCAAGAGTCATCTTCATATACAACTGTTTCCCAATGGTTCACTTGGGAAACACTAACCGTACAATAAAACAAAATAAGGAGAATTTGTGCTAGTCTCATTTGATTGATTTCTTATTCTAAAATTACCAATTTCTTGAGACCTTTCAGTTATAATCTTTCAACTCAATTGGAATGCCTGCATTTTAATTCGTGAAATCTGTATCCTTTTTATTGAGCGTCATTATATAGGTAATGAGAATTCCTTTATGTCTTCTTGTTCTATTGATTTACGGATGCAGCAGTGCTGACACTAAAATGAATGCAAGTTCAATAAGTGAAGTGTCAGTACCTGATGCTCCTAATCAAGAGCCAAGAGACACTTTAGCCCCACCGGCTTCTAAATCATACGAATATCTATTTAATCCGCTGTTAGCAGACAGGTTTGACTTTGCCGTTGGCGATGAAAATGGCAAAGGATCCTATATCGGATCTAATGGGGAAACCTATAATGGTTGGTACATTGCGGTGAAAACGGCCGAAATTTATTCATTAGGAATTCATACTGGAGAAGACTGGAACGGCAATGGTGGCGGAGATACAGACATCAACCAACCTGTTTATAACGTTGCAAAAGGCATCGTTTTAAAAAGTGATAATTTTGGATTTCCTTGGGGTAAAGTCATACTAATGGAACATATCTACCTCGAGAA
>JBLIOB010000054.1:0-18658 GCA_047639575.1 Parvicellaceae bacterium | reverse complement strand
GTGGTGCGTTTATTGGATCTTTTATTTCGGACGACAAAGAATCGGTAACCGAGAGTCCAAAACTATAGTTATACGAACTAAACCCAGCTTGTAAATTAACCGACACTGCATTTTTATTGTACTTAACTCTGTTACTTAGGTTAACAAAATATGCTTTACCCGAATTTACTTGAGCGTCTAAATGGAAATTATTGACATACCCACCAATTGCAAAATCAACTTGAGGAACAAGTCCAGTTGACATTATATTCTTAATTGATTTTGGGTGAGTAGAAACTCCAATGGCTAAAAAATGTTCCTGACTTTTAGCGCTTAGCACTACACTTGTCATCAACAGACAAACTAATATGGATTTTAAATTTATCTCCATATCACAAAATTATTTTGAATGTTCTCACTTCTATACGTAGGCTGTTGTTGACCACTGGTTAGTACGTTTACTTCTTTTTTCAAAAATTTCAGCAAATCGAATACTGTTACTTCCCCCTTATTATCAAGGCCAGACTTTTTATCCTTCAACCCATGAATTAGGCTGTAAGTAAACACACCGTTTTGCCATTTATTACTTTCAACGGCAAACTCGGTTCCACCGGCACTAGATATTACGGTGATTCCTGTATTGGCTTTTAGATCCGCAAAAATCATCTTCGCTCCTTCAATTGCATTTAAAGTTTCAGTTGACTCTATATGAATTCCAGCTGTTCTAAAAATCACATCTGTTGCAGCTACGGTATCTTTGGAAATTTGAACTTCTTCTTTATCAATTTCACCACTGTGACATGCGTCTAGAAATATTAGTTTTTGGCGGCTGTTACAATCCATTAAAATTTCTTCCAAATAATCGTAAGACAGCCCTTTTTCTTCTGGCTTGGAAAAGTTCATATCATAGCTGCCTAAGAAGTAATCGAAATTATTATTAAGTACTCCATGGCCTGCGTAATAGACAATAACAACATCATTTACGCTCGCATGAGCCAAGAAAGATTCGATTTCTTTTAAACTGTCTTTTCGAATTTGATTATTGATAAACGTCTTTGTATAAACGCCATCAAACGCTTTGGACTTTCTAATCAACTTTGTAACATCAGTAATATCCTTAGCTGCATAGTTTAAATTGAAATTAGTATCCAGGTAATCCGAAGCCCCTATACCAACAAAATATAAGTCCGGTGTTACTTTCTTCAGGTCTGACTTAACCAAGAGTGACTGTTTTAAACTACCAACAGCTTTTGAATTTTCAACAAAGACTTCTATTTCATTAATACCACTTTTCAATGCTATTGTAACATCTTCTTGATGCATTGTCCCTGATATTTCTTTTCCTTTTGACCCATGCAGAGGAACTCCATCTACTAAAACATGTAGCGCTTTCAATTCTTCTTCATCGTAAGCGATTACTTTAATTGTTACCGTTGAATCCTTGGTGATTGCCTTATTAGCGTAATCAATTCTAGCAGATGGCATTTTTTCATTGATACTTATATCCGCTTCAGTTACATTTAATCTAGACAAGCGTTTTTCGTAGATCTTTTTAAAGTTGGCTACTAACTGGTCGTTTCCAAATGGAAGCAAATCGTAAACAATATCCGGTCTATTAAAGAACATATCAAACTGCGAAAATGACACTGCTCGATCTCCCACTGCAAAAGCCACAGACTGCAACGCTCCTTTAGTTGAATAGTAATAATTATTATTAGTCAAAATCACAAAATCATTTTGATTGATCGCTACCAATCTAGCCAGTGGCCTCAATTCTTTATCGTGTAATAATATTTGTCCATCCCATGCCGATGAAATAAACAAACCTCTCTTTTCATTGTAATCAATTGTAGTAATTGGGGTAGTATGACTTAATTGATGATGGGAAATATCATGTGGCTCCACCGTATTCAATACAACTCTTTTGTCTACGGCTGTTGCCGTTAAGTTTGAATCTTCATAAAACAAGTTCTTGTCTTCTAACAGGTCAAGGACTGTCTTCTCCTCTTTATCGTAGTTGTCAATAAATCGCTCTGTCAGCTCGGACTCCCGAGTAGTTGTGTTCCAATTAAAGTCATAGAACCTGCATTCTTTAAAGGAAACTGATCCTGGGTATTTCTTGCTTAAGACAACACGAAACTTATATTCAGTAGTATCTTGGCTTACCAATTCGGTAACATGGTATTTCCAACCTTTTCTTATTTTTTTCCGACTCAATCTAAACTGGTAAGTTTCTAAACCTCCGCCATATTCTAAATCCCAAATTCTGATGAGACCGTCATTATACCCGAGGATTATTGATTGATCATCATTTGAGAATTTTGCGAAATTAATCTGCGAACTAAAACTTTTTAATTCCCGAATCAATGCGCCCGATTGATGATCCCAAAGAAATATTCTTCCATCTAATCCAGCACTTACAAAGAGGTTGTTATTTGGATGGAAGTCTACTGCAGTTGCACCGTAATCATGTGCTCTAAAATATCTATAAAACACTCCTTCTTTGTAGTTGTGAGACGTTAATGTTCCTTCTCTTGAGAATTGGATTAAATGTTTATCACTGGCTACGAGGCTTTTACTTGCATTTCTTTTTATCGTTTCTGAAATAATTGTTCTATCAAAATGATAACGGCCCTCTTTCAGTTTATATGAGCTGATGTGACCATTCTTAGACGAAACAAAAAGTAGGTCTTTAGAGCGTGAAAGTGCGGTCTTTACCATACTTCCCGTTCCTTTCGTTTCTTTTCCGTCTTTTAACTGGTAAAAACGGTGTTCTTTCTCACTTCCAAAAATGATCAGATCCTCTTTTCCAACATTGACTTCGGTGTATGGATGTTTTGTGGTTTTTCGAAGTAATTCGGCTTCGGTCTTTGCTAAGTCAATTTTATATAAATCCTTTGCGGCACAATATAAAGTACTGTTGTCTTCATTTAAAGCGATGGCTTTAACTTGTTCAGGTAGCCACCACTCTTTAACAACCTCTCCGGTTAATGCGTTCCACATTTTAATTCTACGATCATCAGAACAGCTGATAAGGACCGAATCTGATTTTAAAAATAGAATCTCATTGACTACGTTTTCATGACCATTAAGCAAACGCAATTGCCTTCCAGATTCCACTTCCCACAGCACAACATTGTAGTCTTCACCACCGGTTGCAATAAGCCTTCCTTCATTATTGAATTTTGCACAAGTAACCCCAGACGAATGTCCAGTTTGCACGACAAAATCAATATCCTGAGCGAATAAGAAGCTTGAAGTGATAAGCATTACGCCAATAAAGAAGAACCTAACGGATTGAATCATGGATGATTATCAGACCACAAGTATAAAAAGAATGCCCTAAATATCAACTAGAAATATTGAAAGAGTGCACCTATTTGAACATTATTAACGTCTGATTACAAGTGAGATATGTAATGCTTTTTTAACGTGATTTTTCCTAAACATACCTCAATGTTCATTAATTGATAAATGAATGAACATTGGTAAGAACACAATTGCCTATTTTTATAACACATTACCCAACCGATGAAACACATTATTATACTTTTTGCCCTGCTTGTTAGTTTCCCCGCACTTAGTCAAACCTTTCAAGGGATCAAACAAAGTGATTATGGCGGGATGATCAGTACAGATCTGCAGCCTGCTTCTATAGTTGACAGTCGTTTTAAATTTGATCTTACCCTTGGAGCGTTTAGTGTTGATGTATATAACACCTACCTCGGGGTAGAAGGTTCTTTGTTCAGTATTCCCGACATGATAGATGATCCAGGTTGGGTTCAAAATGCCACACTTGAATTCAATGAGAAAGACAAAAATTCACTCATATTAATAAATGAAATCAATTTACCTTCATTTATGTTTGAACTGAATGATCAAACCTCACTTGGCTTTTCCTGGAAAATTAGATCCATATTCAATATTGACGGTGCCGAAGCTGAACTAAGTAAGTTGGCTAAAGAAGGTTTTGATTATTCTACTCTTTGGAATCAAAACTTCACTAATGAATTTTTAAGTATCCAAACCATGTCGTGGGCAGAATACGGTGTGAATTTTGGCCAAGTATTAATGGATGATAACGAGCACTTTATAAAAGTTGGTGGTCGTTTAAAGTTAATCCAAGGATTACAAGCTGCTTACCTTTATGCGGAAGATTTGGAATACAACTTCAGCACTGACGATACTCTTTCCTTATTTCAAACAGAAGTGCAATACGGGCATTCCAGCAATTTTGAATTTAACGCTGATCAAATTAAGTACAAGTTCATTTCGAATCCAGGCATTGGCATTGATATTGGTGCTGTTTACGAATGGAGACCAGATTACCAAGAGTATCAATACGATATGGACGGGAAGGAAGATAAATGGAGAAAAGACCTTAATAAGTATAAGATAAAAGCAGGTATTTCACTTTTGGATGTTGGGGGAGTAAAGTTTAAAAAGGGAGAAGTTAGTAGAAACTTTACAGCAGACGCAACCAATTGGTACTTGGATCCTTTAGAATTTCAAAGCATTAAAGATTTTGATGACACTATTGCCAATAGATTTACTCAAACTGCTGATGATGGCGATTTTAGAATGGCTTTACCAACTGCATTGTCCGCTCAATTTGATTATCATTTAGGTAAAAACTTCTATGTTAATGTCACAACATTTACGTCTTTCCAATTTAAAAACGATGCGCATAAAGTACACGGTTACTCAAATTATAGCGTTAGTCCAAGATTTGATCATCAACATTTCACATTAGCACTTCCTATGTCGTATAGCCCTATGACAGGTATGAGGTTTGGTATGGCGATGCGATTAGGTTGGGTCTATTTCGGAACTTCCAATCTTGCTGCGCTAGCAGGTTTATCATCGAGCATTAAAGGCGGTGATGTATATATGGCAATGAAAATTCCGGTGTTTCATAAACTGGAAAAAGATAAAGATGAGGATCACGTTTCCAATAAATACGATGATTGCCCAGATGTTAAAGGAGTATGGGCCTTTAAAGGATGCCCAGACACGGACAATGACATGATTCCTGACAGCCGTGATAAATGTCCAGCTGAAGCCGGATTAGTTGAATTTAACGGATGCCCTGATACGGATAGAGATGGAGTTCCAGACAATGATGATGATTGTCCAACTGTTCCCGGTAAAAAGGAATATGCTGGATGCCCAGATACAGACGGAGATGGAATAAGAGATAGCGGAGATGAATGTCCAGACATACCAGGAATTGCGTTGTTTAACGGCTGCCCCGATACAGATGGAGATGGTTTAGCAGATAAAGTTGATAATTGTCCGACAGAGGCAGGTTTAAAAGAAAATTATGGTTGCCCAGTTGGAGTAAAACTTCATTTAGTTGATCGTTATGGAGACATTGTTGCATCAGCTCTAATGAATCAAAATGGTGAGTTTGAATTTAAAAATATTGACGGAGAAGGATCATATATGTTCTTGCTAGAAGGAGAAGATCCAACGATCCAAAATTTCGTTTGGATTACAATGTTAGACAAGGAGGGTAATTCAATTAGAGTGCAAGCTGATTTAAATTCTAAAACAGGATACTTTGAATATGTCAAGATCGCTGCGGCCGAAAAAGACACACTAGCTTTTATAGAAGAACCTGATTTTGAAATCGTTTTAAAGAAAGAAGAACAAGAGTTATTGAACACAGCATTTGAAGCATTAGAATTTGAATCTTCAAAAGCAATAATTGTGGCTACATCGTACGAAAGTCTAAGTGCTCTCGTAGACCTTTTGAAGAAAAAACCAGAATGGAAAATCAAGCTCTCTGGACATACTGATAATGTGGGTGTGGTTTCTAAGAACTTGATGTTATCTAAAAAACGAGCTCAGGCTATAGCTTTCTACTTAACGCAAAGAGGAATCGCTGAAGACAGAATTACCGTAAGATTCTTCGGGCAGGCTGAACCTGTTGCTGATAATGAGACCAAAGAGGGAAGGCAAAAGAATAGAAGAGTTGAAATGAAGATTGTTAAGTGAAGGAAGGTAGAGTGAAGGAAGGGTAGAATGATAGAATGATAGAATGAAGGAAGGGTAGAATGAAGGAAGGGTAGAATGATAGAATGATAGAATGAAGGAAGGGTAGGAAGATTAGGAAGGGTAGAATGATAGAATGATAGAATGAAGGAAGATTAGAATGATAGAATGATAGAATGAAGGAAGGGTAGAATGAGAGAATGAAGGAAGGGTAGGAAGGACAGGGAGGATTTCTTTTATTCAGAGATTTGAACAATGCCGATTCCGTTTTCATTAAAAGGCTTGCATTGCTCAAACTGAGCTGGGATTGCAATCTTACCGTCCGCGTTTAAATATCCCCACTTTTCTGTTTTGGCATCTTGATATGGGCTGTATTTTCCTGCTCCGCTGGCCATAATAATTCTTACGTTCACTTCTGTAAAGTTTTCTCCTTCTTCATTGAAATAAAACCAATCTTTTCCGATATAGGCTCCAAAACGACCTTCTTTTTTCATCTCGTTATACGTAGCATCGTATTTAAACGGAACCACTTCCTCGCCTTTCTTATTGATAATTCCTGCTTTCATGTCCTCATTTTTAACGGAGGCATAGCCACCTATGAAAGAAGCTGCGCTATAATAAGGTCCAGGAATAACAATATTGCCATCAAAATCAGCAAAACCAAAGTCGTTAAAGGATTTCCCTTGACTCACAGTTAGAAGACTGTCACCGAAGCCTGAGACCGTTGAGAAGGAAGTTTTAACTGCAACTTCTCCCTGGTGATCAATTAAACATGTCTTCCCAGACACCTTAACCCTAGCAAGGCCATTTTGAAAAGAACTTGTTCCTCCTTGTCTAAAAGTTTTTTCGAAAGCTCGCTTTCCAGTTCTGTCTACGAATTCATATTCCTCAGTTTCATTGTTTTGATTGACGCAAATTAGCCCTTCACAGCAATAAGAAACAGATATATACTTTGGCTCAACAACCACCGATCCAGTACTATCTATAAAACCATATTTACTTTCCTTTTTAAATTTGGCTACTCCTTCAAAAAAATATCCAGGCTTTTCGTACTGCTCCATTTTAACAGGCAATCCGTTCCTTCCGATTAGAAAATATAGTTTCTCTCCTGGTTTTCGAGCAAATGCAACTCCTGATTTAAAGTCCCTAAGTTTATCCCATACGGCCGGTATAACCATATTTCCTTCCTCGTTTATTCCTCCATAACGATAAAAGGCCTGATTACCCTGAATGACATATTTTCTTACTTTGGCTATTCCGTTTTTGAATGCGTAAGCGTTTTTAGCGTTGAAAGTAAATAGTGTTTTACCCGTGCTATCAATCGCGGCAAATTCCTTTTCGTACTTATTTTGACTGATCAGGTTTGAACATATTAACAAAGCCAGAACTAGAATAGAAATTGGTTTCATGTATTCGGTTTTACAAGACTAAGATAGCAATTCGTAGGCCACAAAGCTAATGTAATGGTTTGACTGTAAAAAAGAAAAGCCTTCTGCCAAAGGCAGAAGACTAGTTCTTTAAAAACAAACAAAAACAACAACAAGCTAGATAGCTTGCTATCTCAGGTTCAGAAAGGTCCCCACCTTCACATCTGAACCGTATCCTAAATTATTTTTCTTACAAAGTGCTTTTAGCTTTACACCATGATCTTGAGATATACTTCTAAGCGTATCTCCATTTTTAATCCGGTACTTTTTTGACTTTGCACGATTCTTTTTTGGTTGAAGGAAAACAACATCTCCTTCTTGTAAAATGTCTTTTTTACTTAGGTCATTGTATTTATATAACTGCCATAGACCCATTTCAAACTCCTTCGCAATTTTCCAAAAAGTGTCTCCCCTTCTTACAACGATGTATTTAATCTTGTTTTCATGAACTCCAATCTGGTGGATATTCGGAGCACGTTTTACACCTCGTGCAATAGTAATTGTACTTGGCTTTGCGGTTGGAACTCCACTTGCTTTATCAAATTGAGCTAAATCCAAATTCTCAATTAAGTCAATTAGTAAATTGGCATATTTCGGGTTGGTAGCATATCCAGCTTTTTTTAACCCTTTGGCCCACGACTTATAATCTGTTTGGTTATAATCAAAAAGGAACTCGTACCGTCCACGCTTAGAAAGAAACTCTGCGTGATCCTTAAATGATTCCATTGCATTGTTGTATTTTCTAAAACAGTCATCTTTATGATCATCGTCCTTATTCATTGTAGGACCAGTCCAATTGTGACACTTAATACCGAAATGATTATTTCCGTATTTAGCCAAGGCAGAATTTCCATGTGCACTTTCTAAGATTCCTTGAGCAAGTGTAATACTTGCTGGAATTCCATACTTATGCATTTGATGAACCGCCTCATCTTGCCATAAAGCAATGTACTGCTCCTTAGAAACTCTTCGTTCTGCAGGCTGTGCAATTGCGCCTATCGTAATAAGCGATGCTATGATAAATGATATGTAGTTTTTAGCTGTCATCGATTTGTTATCGGAAACAGCCCCCTTAACGGTGAGTTATTAACAATGGTTTCAAGAAATGTTGATAACCGTGGGGGATTTTGCCGGATTCGTCTAAAATAAGGACTCTCCAAATTTTGCCTCAACCCCGCCTATACCTTGCAATCCACCCGTATGGATCGCCAATATTTTCTTCTGTGTATAAATATTTTTATTTTTTATCAAATCGAACAGACCGAACATCATTTTGCCCGTATAAATAGGATCTAGCTTAATCCCTGTATGCTTATAAAACGTACGAATAAAGTCGATTAATTCAGGGTTTACACGGGCATATCCCCCAAAATGGTAGTCGTTATATATACTAAAGTCGTCTTGATAATCAAGATGTATATCTGGGTTCAAGAAGTATGTATTTAGTAATTGGTTGACTTCAGTCTCCATGAAGTCTCCCTTTAGTGTTGAAAATCCCAAAGCCTTTTGATGTTCTTCTAACGAAATTATTATTCCAGCCAGCGTTGCTCCAGTTCCACAGGGTACCGCAAATAAATCAAACTCCTTATAACCTTTAATAATTTCTGATGTTCCTACCATTCCATCATAACCTGCACCACCTTCTGGCACAATGACCATATCTCCGTACTCTTCTCTGATCTGTTTATGATAAGCATGATCATACTTATATCCATACTCTTCTCTTGAAACGAAAATTAGCTTCATCCCATCAGCTGCTGCTTTTCGTAAAGTGTCGTTTGAATTTTCGTTTAATTCATCCCCGCGAATAATTCCAATGGTTTTAATTCCTAATAACTTTCCGGCCGCAGCGGTTGCGGCAATATGGTTTGAATATGCTCCTCCAAAAGTTAATATCCCTTCTCGCTCTTTTGATTTTTCAACATAGTATTTGAGCTTTCGCCATTTATTCCCAGAAACTTCTGGATTGATAAGATCATCTCGCTTCATCCAAACTTCTACTCCACTTCCCTCTATATCAGGATGATTAATTTGTTGAATGGCGGTTGATTCGTTGAACATGACTCGAAAATAGCAAAGATTAAACGTTTATTAAAAGACCCGCCCTAGTATCTGTGATATAAAATTTTGATCGGCTTTAATTAAAGATGTTAATAGATTGTGCCCCTTAAATTATAACGGGCCGACTCTCTTTTATATTTTTACGTCATGTCTGATGAAACAAATGATGTCTCAAAAAACAATAAAATGGAAGAAGAAGACTTCTATTTAAGTCCGGAGGGGCTGCTTGTTTTTACAGAGAAATTTCATTTGAAGCGTGGCCATTGTTGCAAGAGCGACTGTAAACATTGCCCATACGGATATGATAAGCAATTCGGGACAGTCGTTAATAAGAAAAGTGAATAGACAGGGATTGGACATGGTGTAATAAACCTTGCGCATCCCACCCAAAAAGCTAATTTTGTTATTCTAAACAAATACGGGAAATGAGCACAACAACAGCAACTTCTTTTCATGACGCCATTCTTTCGGGAATTCCTTCAATTATTCCTGCTAAAAAAGAATATGATGATTCAGTTAGTCATGCGCCCAAGCGTAAGGACATTTTAACTGATCTTGAAAAGAAACTAGCATTAAAGAATGCGCTACGTTATTTCCCAGTTGAGCAACATGCTGAATTAGCTTCTGAATTTGCAAAAGAATTAAAAGAGCTTGGAAGAATTTACATGCTTCGATATCGTCCTGATTATCGAATGTATGCGCGTCCTATTAATGAGTACCCAGGAAAATCAGAGCAAGCAAAAGCTATTATGCTAATGGTTCAAAACAACTTGGATTATGCCATTGCACAACATCCGCACGAGCTAATTACTTATGGTGGCAATGGAGCTGTATTTCAAAACTGGGCACAGTATTTATTGACCATGCAGTACTTAGCAGAGATGACGAATGAGCAAACCCTCGTTATGTATTCGGGGCATCCGCATGGATTATTCCCTTCTCATAAGGAAGCTCCAAGAGTTGTTGTTACCAATGGAATGATGATTCCTAATTATTCCAAACAAGATGATTTGGAAAAATTTAACGCATTAGGTGTTACCCAGTATGGACAAATGACTGCCGGTTCTTACATGTATATTGGTCCTCAAGGAATTGTGCACGGAACAACTATTACCGTTTTAAACGGTGGAAGAAAAGTATCTAAAAATGGAGAAGGTTTGGCCGGTAAAATCTTCGTCACTTCTGGACTAGGAGGGATGAGTGGAGCTCAACCCAAAGCAGGTAATATAGCAGGATGCATCACTATTTGCGGAGAAGTAAACTCTGATGCCACGTATAAAAGACACGAACAAGGATGGGTAGATGAAGTATTTAGCGATGTTTCAGAACTTTGTGTTCGGGTAAGAAAAGCACAAGAAGCTCAAGAGGTTGTATCTATTGCCTATGATGGAAACATTGTTGACGTTTGGGAGAAATTTGACGAAGAGAATATTTTTATTGATCTAGGTTCAGACCAAACTTCTTTGCATAACCCGTGGGCTGGTGGCTACTACCCTGTTGGATACTCATTTGAAGAATCAAATGAAATGATGGCAAATCAGCCGGCTCTTTTTAAAGAGAAAGTTCAAGAATCATTAAGAAGACATGCTACAGCAGTGAATAAGCATACTGCGAAAGGAACTTATTTTTTCGATTATGGGAATGCATTTTTACTAGAAGCATCTAGAGCAGGAGCTGATGTGATGGCAGAAGATGGCATTACTTTTAAATACCCTTCATACGTCCAGGACATCATGGGTCCGATGTGTTTTGATTATGGATTTGGTCCTTTTAGATGGGTTTGTGCTTCTGGTAAAGAGTCAGATTTAGAAACTACTGATCGAATTGCTTGTGAAGTATTAGAAAAAATTAAAGCCAATTCTCCTATTGAAATTCAGCAACAGATGGCGGATAACATTCAGTGGATTCAAGGAGCTAAAGCCAACAAGTTAGTTGTTGGTTCTCAAGCAAGAATTCTATATGCGGATGCGGAAGGAAGAGCTAAAATAGCCTCAGCGTTTAACGATGCAATTGCAGCCGGGGAAATTGGACCAATTGTTTTAGGTAGAGATCATCATGATGTATCAGGAACTGATTCTCCGTACAGAGAAACTTCAAATATTTACGATGGCTCTCAATTTACCGCAGATATGGCGGTGCAAAATTTTGTAGGAGATAGCTTTAGAGGTGCTACTTGGATCTCTTTGCACAATGGAGGTGGCGTTGGCTGGGGTGAAGTTGTTAATGGTGGTTTTGGAATGTTGTTGGACGGTTCTCAAGATGCAGATAGACGTTTAAAAATGATGTTGCATTGGGATGTAAACAATGGAATTGCCAGAAGAAGTTGGGCACGAAACGAAGAAGCTATTTTCGCGATTAAACGAGAAATGGAAAGGACCCCCGATTTAAAAGTCACTTTACCCAACATCGCAAATGATTCACTTATAAATAAGGTCATTAAGTAACTTTCAAAGTTAAAATTGTCGAGTTCTGTCATTCAACTAAATATTCCTGAAAAAAACTTGCTTTTTATTGGTTCAAATCTCATTTAAGTCTACTTTTGCTGGCTTAACGAAACAAAAATCCTATTTATGAAAAAAAGAATTTTACTCTCAGTTGGAATCATGTTTGCTTGCTTTATAGGCACAGCGCAGGTTTCAACCTTTCCTTATTTGGAAGATTTTGAAGCTGAAGCAAATTGTGGCACCGGATGTGGAGCAGTTTGTAACACTTTAATCAATTTTATCAACCCAACGACTGATGACCTTGATTGGACCGTTGACGTTGGCGGAACAGGTTCAGGTGGTACGGGCCCTTCAGTAGATCATACTATTGGCAGTGCTGCTGGAGTTTATGTGTATGTTGAAACATCTTGCAGTGGAACTGGTTACCCCAACTTTACTGCTAATTTGGAAAGTCCATGGTTTGATTTCACAACATTATCAGACATGAATTTATCTTTTTGGTATCATGCTTTTGGTGCTACTCAGGGTGTCCTGAACGTAGAAGCTAGAATCGGTTTAGCCGGTGCTTGGTCAAATGTTGCCGGACCAATTCAAGACGATTTGGATCAATGGCAAGAATGGTCAGGATGCTTAGGTGCAGCTTATTCAGGTATGGATTCGGTGCAGGTTAGATGGTCATACTTATCAGGTACTAGCTTTACGGGAGATATCGCGTTAGATGACATCATGTTATCTGCTATTGCTCCGGTGGACGTTGCTTTAACAATGCTATCCGCTCCTTCGGGCTGTGGATTAAGTGCAACTGAATCAATTGATATTACAGTTTGTAACGCTGGTGATTCATTGGCTCCTGGAACGGTAATCCCAATTAGCTATACTGTAAATGGTGGAGCTGCCGTCAATGAATCAATTACATTAACAGCTGGATTAGCTAGCAGGTGTAATGGCTCAGGATGTATTAATTATACGTTTACCACAACTGTTGATTTTAGCGCTTCAGGAACATACAACGTAATGGCTTGGACGGCACATGCTTCAGATGCTAATGCTACAAATGATTCAGCAATGGTTATGTCTACTTCATCTCCTTCATTTTCAGGAATACCTTACTATGAAGATTTTGAAAGTGGTCAAGGTGGATGGACAGTTGATAATGCTACTTCAGGTTCATGGGATTTTGGTACTCCAGCGAACGCAGTAATTAATTCTGCAGCTTCTGGTGACAGCGCATTTGTAACCAATCTATCCGGTCCATACAATCCAGGTGAAGATGGAAATGTAACTTCACCTTGTTTAGATATTTCTTCAGCAAATGGGTCTGAGGTTGTATCTCTTAAAGTATGGTGGGAATCTGAAAACTCGTGGGATGGTGCAAACCTTTTCTCTTCAGTTGACGGTGGATCATCTTGGAGTCAAATTGGAGCTTTTGGAGATCCAACTAATTGGTATAACGATAACTCAATCAACAGTGCACCTCAAGGTTCACAAGAAGGCTGGACTGGAAGAACCTCAACCGGAAATGGTTCTGGAGGATGGGTATGTGCAACACATACTTTAGATTCAACGATGATGGTTGATAATTCTTCTATGATATTGAGAATCGGTTTTGGTTCTGACGGATCTGTTCAGGACGAAGGTTTTGCTTTTGACAACGTAGCTATAGGATATCCTATTACTTATAATGGATTGGTTCAAGACAGTGTTTTAGCAGTTTGTGACGAATACATTATTGATGCAGGCCCTGGATACTATAGTTATAACTGGTCTACCGGAGAAACTTCACAATCTATTACTGTTTCTGCAACTGGAGATTACACGGTATGTGTTTCCGATTCTATGGGGATGGTAGCTGATGATACTCAGTACGTGGAAATAATACCTTATATCAGTCCTGATTTGGTTGATGTATTAACTTGTATGGGTGATACAGTTACTTTTGACGCAATGCCTGATCCTACTGGATATTCATATCTCTGGTCAACTGGTGCTGCTACTCAGACAATAAACGTAACAATACCAGGAACTTATACAGTTACTAAAACCGATACTGCAACTGGATGTTCAATGATTGATTCTGCAACGTTCTCTTATAACGTGCCAGTTTCAATTGCAGACGTATCTATTTGTATTGGTGACACCGCTACTCTTGATGCTACTACAGCGAATGCTACGTACCTATGGAGTACTGGTGACTCTACTGCTACTATCACAAGCGCTACAGCTGGTGTTTATACAGTAATGGTTACAGACACTGCTTTAGGGTGTGCTCCTTCAAACGATTCAGTAATACTTACAATTAATGCATTGCCATTAGTTAATTTAGGAGCTGATTCTACTGTTTGTGGTTCATTAACTTTAGATGCAACAACGTCAGATGTGGTTTACATGTGGAATACTGGTGACACAACAGGAACTATTTCAGCTTCTACAAGTGGTACTTATGATGTAATCATTACGGATATCAATACTGGATGTAGCAATGCAGATACTGTTGATGTTATTGTAAATGCATTACCATTTGTAAATCTTGGCGGAGATACAACGCTATGTGATACTTTAACATATACGTTAGATGCTGGAACTGCAGTTTCTTATTTATGGAGTGATGCATCAACAAACCAAACATTGGTTACTAGTGTAACAGGAACTTATTCTGTAACCGTTAGTGATTCAATTGGTTGTTCAGCAACAGATGCTGTAGATGTTACCTTCATTAGCTGTCCAACTGGAATCAACGAGTATTCTACTATGGAAGTGAGCTATTATCCTAATCCAACAACTGGATCGGTTTCTTTAGCTTTTTCTGAAGTGATTACGAATCCTGGAGTATTGACAATTACAAACATTAGTGGAAAAGTGGTTAGCATTCAGCAAATTACTGATCCTCTTACCGTAATTGATCTGCAAAATCTTTCAAGTGGTTCATACATATTCAAACTACAATTGAACGATTCTATCTCAGTTGATAAGGTTATCTTAAACAGATAGTATTACTGATTAAATCCTTTTAATACAAACGAGCAACTGTAATGGTTGCTCGTTTTTTGTTTAATCTTGTCTCATGATGCGAATTTGTATACTAATAATGATCGTTCTATGCTGCTTTTATCAAGCGCATTCACAATTGTTATTTAAACAAATTGATGCAAAAGAATCTGGTATAAATTTTCAAAATACCTTACAAGAAACCCCACAAATTAATTTACTTACTTACCAATACTTTCACAATGGGGGTGGCGTTTGCGCTGGCGATTTAAATAATGACGGCCTGCCTGATCTTTATTTTACAGCAAACTTACTTCCGAACAAATTATACCAAAACAAAGGCAATTGGAAGTTTCAAGACGTATCATCTATTTCTAACACTTCTGGTGAAATTGGTTGGGCTACGGGAGCCACAATGATTGACATTAATAATGATGGCCTGTTAGATATTTATGTTTGTAAATCGGGAAACACCAGTGTTGACGGAAGAAGAAACAAGCTGTACATCAATCATGGAAATTTTAAATTTTCTGAGCAAGCTAAAGACTACGGATTAGATGACCCAAGTTACTCAACACAAGCCTACTTTCTAGACTTTGACAACGATGGTGATCTCGACATGTATTTATTGAATCACGCCATCTCCCCTATGAAAGCAGATGCAAGTAATAAAGATTTAAACCTACCCAGACATCCGTATGCGGGAGATAAATTATTCAAGAACGAAAACGGCAAATACTCTGACATTAGTGCCAAAGCAGGGATCAAAGGAAGCCCTTTAGGATTTGGTCTAAGCGCCAGTATTGGAGATGTTAATGATGACTCCTATCCAGACATATATATCTGTAATGACTATTTAGAACGTGATTACTTATACATGAATAATGGTGATGGAACTTTTACGGATCGACTCGTAGAAAAAACGAAGCACATTTCTAATTTCTCTATGGGTTCAGACATAGCAGATGTTAACAATGATGGTTCGCTAGACATTATAGTGGCTGATATGGCAGCAGCTGATAACTTCAGGTCTAAAACCAACATGTCAGGTATGAACCCTGAAAGATTTTGGAAATATGTAGAACATGGGTTTCATTATCAATACATGATTAACACGCTTCAATTAAATAACGGTAATGGTACGTTTTCTGAATCGGCTCAACTCGCTGGAGTTGATAAAACCGATTGGAGCTGGGCCCCTTTGCTTGCGGATTTTAATCATGATGGATTAAAGGATCTATTTGTCACCAACGGATTAAGAAAAGAGGCTCGCAACAACGATTTTGTGAAAATTAAAAAAGAATTTATCGCTAAAATGAGTAAATCCAAAGACAGCGTTTACTACTACATGAAACTAATTCTGGATAAGATGCCAGAACAAAAAATCAACAATTATATATTTCAAAATAATGGTTCCCTACAGTTTATAAAAGAAAATCATACGGGATTCGAACAACCGTCCTTTTCGAATGGTGCAGCCTATGCAGACATGGATAATGACGGTGACCTAGATTTAGTAGTTAACAATATCGATCAAGACGTATTTATCTATCGAAATGACTCCGAACCAGCCAACTACATTAAAGTAAAGCTAAAAGGAAGTAGAACAAATAGATCCGGTATCGGTACTAGAATTGAAATTACTTCAGGTAAACTCAAACAGACTTATAATCACTTCCTTACGCGCGGTTATTTATCCTCGGTAGAAGACAATATTAATATCGGGCTTGGAACAAACTCCAAAATTGAATTAATCAAAGTAATCTGGCCCGACCAACGCGTCTCTATTTTGAAAGGCATTGATGTAAATCAAATGATTGAAATTAATCATGAGAAATCCCATTCATCGTCTGTAAAAAAGGCAAAATACAAACCTGAATTAAATACTGAAAAAGTTGAACTGGATTATCTACATAAGGAGAATCAATTTGATGACTTTAAGCGTGAAGTACTTTTACCGCATAAAATGAGTCGGCTAGGCCCCGCTTTAGCAGTAGGCGATGTGAACAAAGATGGTCTAGACGATTTTTATGTTGGCGGAGCAATAGGGCAAAGTGGAGGTTTATTTATACAAGATAAATTAGGCGAATTCTCACTAAGTCAGGAAGTTCTTTGGGCAAGAAACATACAGAGAGAAGAAGTGACAGCTAAATTCTTCGATTTTGACCAAGATGGAGATTTAGATTTATACGTAGGATGCGGAGGAAATGAATATGACCAAGGAGACCTTAATTTGGCCGATCAATTGTACAAAAATATCGGAGGAAAATTTACGTTATTCAACGCACTTCCTTCAGACCTAAATATTTCTACTGGATGTGTTTCCCCCTTAGATTTTGATAACGATGGTGATCTTGATTTGTTTGTCGGTGCTCGGCAGACTCCAGGAAAATATCCGTTTGCATCTAATAGTTATTTGCTAGAGTTTAACAATGATAAATACACAAATGTTTCAGCCACTAAAGCTCCTTCTCTTGCAAAGCTTGGAATGGTTACTAACTCTATTTGGGAGGACATTAATGGAGACGATAAAAAGGAGCTAATTCTTTCAGGTGAATGGATGCCAATAACGGTTCTAGAAATGGTAAATGGAACCTTTACAAATCAAACAAAGAAGTTTGGATTAGAACAATCTGCTGGCTGGTGGTTCGGCCTCGCTTGTGCCGATATCGATCAAGATGGAGACATGGACTTAATTGGTGGCAACCTTGGCCTAAACTATAAGTACAAAGCGTCAGCTTCAGGCCCTTTCAAGATATATTCAAAAGACCTAAATGAAGACGGTAAAAATGACATTGTTCTAGGGTACAACCAAGATGGGGAGACATACCCACTTCGTGGGAGACAATGCTCTTCACAACAGATCCCAACTATTAAAACTGACTTTCCCAACTATAATTTATTTGCATCGGCAACTTTGAAAGACGTCTACGGAGAAGGGTTAAATCAAGCATTAAAAATGGAAGTTCGCGACTTTAACTCTGCTTTATTTATTAATGAAGATGGAATATTCAAACGAAAGAACTTCCCTCATGAATTGCAAGGTTTTAATTGGAATGACATTGAAGTAGCTGATTTAAACAATGATGGCGTTCTAGATTTAATTATTGCAGGAAACCTTCATGAATCTGAAGTTGAAACTCCCAGAGGAGACGCAGGAAACGGACTTGTTCTTTTCGGAAATGGTGATGGAACCTTCCATAAAGCGTCAACCACCAATATAAACTGGGGCCAGCATAACGTTAAAAGAATTGAGATCATTAAAAGCTTAAATCAACAGATGCTATTAATTGGGAACAATGACAATCAACTTGAACTATTAAAATTTGTCGACAAAAAATAACATATTAGATAAGGCTCTTTTTAAAGAGATCAACCCACTTACACTGAGTGTTTTTCGAATCGTATTTGGAATATTTGCTTTTTTAGAAGTTGTCTATTTCTATAAAGTTCACCTCATCGAAGACTATATCATTCAGCCAAAATTTCTCTTCAACTATGATTTTCTACCTGTAGAACCTTTATCTGAGTCTGGCTTGCAAATAGTTCTTGCGTTAACTTTAATCAGCACCGTATGTATAGCACTAGGGGTTTTTTATCGCTTATCATTAAGCACCTTTATTGTAGGGTTTTCTTATTTTTTTCTACTTGACAAATCCTACTATAACAATCACCTTTATTTAATTATTCTCATCGCTATTATTCTTTTATTAATTCCTGCAAACAATGCGCTGGCCGTAGGAAATAAGAAGAAAAAAAGAAAGC
>JBLIOB010000053.1:0-18757 GCA_047639575.1 Parvicellaceae bacterium | reverse complement strand
TCTGAGCAATCTGTTGAAACTGAACCCACCTGATAAAATTGCAATGTTCTCAGATCGACTTGCCATCCGTGAGCAAATCCAAATTGCAGAAAGGAATATGACTAAAGGACTTAATAAGTTAATAATCCACATAGCAAAATGCTGAGTGTATTGAACCATAATTTCAATAGGCCCGAGCTCGCTTTTGACAAAATCTTGAAGTTTCTCAGACATGTCAAATACCACAGCGATAATTGCGAAAAGGGAAATGATGAAAAGGAAAGTTCCAATGAACTTCCTGATAATATATTTATCTATTATTTTCAATTACAATCTTCTAGCTAGCTTCACTAACATCTCATTTTTCCAGGCTTTAAATGTATCGTTTTCGATATGAACCCGAGCCTCTCTAACTAACCATAAATAGAAAGATAAATTGTGGATGCTTGCAATTTGTGCTCCTAACATTTCATTTGAATGAACCAAATGACGCAAATATGCTTTTGAATATGCCTGGTCAACATAAGAATCCCCATCAGGATCTATTGGAGAAAAGTCCTTATACCATTTTTTATTTCTAATGTTAATCATCCCATTTCTGGTAAATAACATCCCGTTTCTCGCATTTCGAGTGGGCATTACACAATCGAACATATCTACACCTCTGTCAATGTTTTCCAAAATGTTAATAGGCGTACCAACCCCCATTAAGTAACGAGGTTTGTCTTCCGGAAGAATGTCACAAACCAACTCGGCCATTTCGTACATTTCGTGGTCAGGTTCTCCTACCGAAAGGCCTCCGATAGCATTCCCATCTCTACCTTGAGCTGCAATAAATTCTGCTGACTTTATTCTTAAGTCTTTATATACTGATCCTTGAACGATTGGGAAAAGCGTTTGTTTGTATCTGTACTTTTCTTTTGTGTTATCAAACCTATCAATGCACCTTTCTAGCCAACGATGAGTCATGTCAAGAGATCGATGCGCATAGTCATATTCGCACGGGTATGGAGTGCATTCGTCAAATGCCATAATTATATCAGCTCCTATTGTCCGCTGAATATCCATTACTTTTTCAGGGGAAAATAAATGTTTTGATCCATCAATATGAGAGGAAAAAGTAACTCCTTCTTCTTTGATCTTTCTAGTGTTTGATAAGGAATACACTTGGTACCCTCCTGAATCAGTCAACATTGGTCGATCCCATCCATTAAACTGATGTAATCCACCTGCTTCTTCAATAACTTCAAGCCCAGGCCTTAAATAAAGATGATAAGTATTCCCTAATATAATCTCCGCTTGGATATCAGTTTTTAACTCTCTTTGATGAACAGCTTTAACCGTACCTGCCGTTCCAACAGGCATAAAGATTGGGGTTTCGATCTTTCCGTGGGCAGTTTCTAGTGTTCCTCTTCTAGCTTTACTTCCGTTAGAAGTGTGATGAAGCGTGAAGTTCATAAACTCAACAGTGTTAATAATTACGAGTACGCCAAATATAGTATATAAAGGATTAGGATATTTTTGATTATCTTAATAAGATAGAATGACGCTACTCGGTTTAAAAGTATCTTTTGAAAATATAGTTCTGACAATCTTTGCCTTAACTCTGTTGGTTCAGTTGTTCTATTTTCTATTCTTTTTCATTCGCTTGACTTTTTTTAAAAATAAGGAGGATGAAATGTCATACCCTCCTGTAACCGTAATAATAGCCGCAAGGAACGAAGAGAGTAATTTAGTTTTGAATCTGCCTAAAATATTCGAACAGGATTATCCCGAGTTTCAAGTGGTCGTAGTAAATGATCGTTCATGGGACGAGACCGGGGATGTACTAAGAGCATTCCAATCTAGGCACAGTAATCTGCATGTTGTGAATATTCAGGATTCGGAAAATTATACACATGGAAAAAAATTAGCTGTCACTTTAGGTATTAAAGGCGCAGAACACGAAAACTTGTTGTTTACTGATGCTGATTGTTGCCCTGCTTCAAATCAGTGGATTAAGAAAATGGCAATGTCTTTTCAAAAGAAATCATTGATTCTTGGTTATAGTCCGTATGAAAAACAAAAAGGAATATTAAATAAGCTAATCCGATTTGATGCCGTAAATATTGGTGTTCAATATTTGTCATTTGCTTTAGCTGGAATCCCATACATGGGGGTTGGTAGGAACATGTCTTATCGTAAAGATTTGTTCTTCAGTGTAGGAGGCTTTAAATCACATTATCATGTCGCTTCGGGAGATGATGATCTTTTTGTAAATGAAGTAGGTAAGAATTCTGAAGTAAACGTTATGTTTGAGCCCGAATCGCAAATGGTTAGCAAGCCTGAAGAGAGTTTTTCAAAATGGCTAACTCAAAAAAGAAGACATTTTACTACTGCGAAACACTATAAAGCTTCGCATAAAATATTTTTAAGTCTGTACCCAAGTAGTTTGTTAATGTTTGTAATGACATTTGTAATTTTACTTTTTACGCAATTATGGCTTGTAGCCGTTGTTGGGTTTGGGTTTAGAGTTTTGATTCAACTGTTAATTTTAAATAAACCAATGAAAATTTTGGGAGGGAGCGATCTTATTTTCTTAACACCGCTTATAGAATTAGTATTCCTAATCCTTAACCCTATCATATATTTTTCTAATTTCATAGTAAAACCAACGAGATGGAGCTAGGTGATCACCTATCAGATAAGGCGAAGAAAGATTATAAATTAGTAAAGTTGGCGGTTGATACTGGAGATCAACAGGCGTATGCTGAATTAATGGGGCGTTATAGAGATTCAATTTATTTCATGTTGCTTAAAATGGTGAATAACCGTGACGATGCGGATGACTTAACTATTGAGGCGTTTGGTAAAGCATTTAGCAGATTACACCAGTATACTCCTAATTACGCATTTTCAACGTGGTTGTTTAAAATCGCATCTAACAATTGTATTGACTTCATTAGGAAAAAGAAAAAGCATATCATGTCTATCGATAATCCAATTGGTGGTGGAGAAGATGGCGAGGGAATTAAGATTGACATAAAGTCAACGGATAAAGACCCGGAAGAAAAAGCTATTCAAGCGGAGAAAGTTAAATTGATGCACGAGGTTGTCAAAAAACTAAAGCCTCGATATAGAGAGTTGATAGAGCTTAGGTATTTCAAAGAATTGTCCTATGAAGAAATTTCGCAAGAATTAGATATCCCATTAGGAACTGTAAAGGCTCAGTTATTCAGAGCTAGAGAATTTCTGTCCAATTTGCTCAAGCATCGCAAAGACAGCATTTAAAACTTCTAATTGAAACAAGTAAAAAAGTATTTTCCAGATCTGACTAAAGTTCAGGTCGAGCAACTGAGTAAACTTAAAGCTTTGTATTCAGAGTGGAATGCGCAGATCAATGTTATCAGTAGAAAGGATATTGAAAACTTCTATGAACGGCACGTTCTTCATTCTCTTTCAATTGCTGAAATGATTCAATTTAAGCCAGGCTCTAAAATGCTAGACGTTGGGACCGGTGGTGGCTTCCCTGGTATTCCTTTAGCCATTTTGTTTCCTGAATCAAATTTTCATTTGGTAGATTCTGTTGGCAAGAAAATTAAAGTTGTTAATGAAGTAGTCGAAGCTTTAAAGCTGAAGAATGTAACTGCAGAGCATGTGCGAGCTGAAAATGTAAAAGGTAAATTTGATTTTATTTTAAGCAGGGCCGTCACAAGAATGAACAAGTTCATCCCTTGGGTGCAAAACAAAGTGCTCCAAGAAGATAAGAACATCCTTCCCAACGGAATATTTTATTTAAAAGGAGGAGATTTACAAGCAGAAATGTCCGAAATCCATCAGGATTATGACGTTTTAGAACTTGCTGATCTATATAAAGAAGAGTTTTTTGAAACGAAGAAGGTTGTCTATGTTAGACTTAACTTGAGGTAGTCTCAAACTGAAGCTGACTCAGGTGACGATAGGTCCCATTATCAATTCCAATTAACTCTTCATGCTTTCCTTGCTCAGAAACTAAACCGTTTTCGATAACAAGTATTTTATCTGAATTTCTTATTGTGGATAGCCGATGAGCGATAACAAAAGAAGTCCTGCCGGCCATAAGCCGTTCCAGAGCTTCTTGTACCAGATATTCAGACTCGGAATCTAAAGAGCTTGTAGCTTCATCTAGAATTAATATTTTCGGATCTTTTAATACAGCTCTGGCAATTGCAATTCGTTGTCTTTGTCCACCAGATAATTGAATGCCTCTATCTCCAACAAGACTTTCCATTCCTTTCGGAAATTGTTCAATGAACTCTAAGGCGTTGGCTTTATTGGCGGCCTCAATAATTTTGTCTTCTGATGCACTAGGGTCTCCATAAGCAATATTCTCTTTGATTGTCCCCGCATATAAAATTACATCTTGAGGGACTATGGCCATTTGGTTTCGTAGCTCACTTAATTTAAAATCAATAGACTTTTTACCATCGAATTCAATAATTCCAGTCGTTGGTTCGTAAAACCTTAGTAATAAAGCAGAAATGGTAGATTTCCCTGCTCCACTGGGACCCACAATCGCAATTTGTTCACCTGCCCTTGCCTCGAAATTAATTCCTGCAAGAACCGGTAAATCTGCTCTTGTTTCATAAGAGAAATGAACATCCTTGAAAACCACGTTTCCTTGCAGTTCGATATTTTCTATTTTAGAATCAATAGATAGATCTTCGGACTCTTCTTCAAGGATTTCTAACAACCGCTCTGTCGCACCAACTGCTTTTTGAAGACTTGCAAATAAATTGGAAACTCCACCAAAGGATGCACCGATCATTATCGTGTAAAGTAAAAACTGATTAAACTGTTGATTACTAATCCCACCATTTTCGGGCCCAAGCTGCACCATACTAACGCCTTGCCAAATAACGAGTAAAACACTGCCAAACATTACCAATATTACAAAAGATGCAAATACACCTCTATATAGAGAAGCTTTAATACCTAGAGTTTTAATTTCGTTTATTGCAGTACCGTATTTCTTTAATTCAAATTGCTCATTAACATAAGTCTTAACATTTTTAATACCCATCAAAGCGTCAAGTATAACACCATTAGAGTCAGCTGTTGCGTCTTGCGCCTTTTTAGAAAACTTTCTAATGAACTTTCCAAAAGCCACTGCCGAAATAGCAATCACTGGAACAACTGCCAGCATAATTAGAGCTAATTTTGGGGATACGAATGCTATGAAAGTGACTCCAACTATGATCGTAAGAACCTGTCTAATGAATTCGGCAATAGTGGTATTAAATATTTCTGTTAAAGATCCAATGTCTGAAGACACTCTACTTTGCAGCTCTCCAATTTTGTTTTTATCGAAGTAGGATGAAGGCAAGCAAATTAGTTTACTAAATGACGCTTTCCTTAAATCTCTTAAAGTATTTTCGGTTACACTTCCAAAAAGATAAATCCTAAAAAAACTGAAAAGAGCTTGAAACGCAAATAAGATGATTAAAAGTAACATCAAAGCAGTGATGTTGTGAGGGTCGAATAAGTTGAACTCGTTCTGTTTTAATTCGAGGTCAGCACCTAATAACGATCCAAGTAGGCTAGGGAAAATTAAAGATGAAATGGTAGAAACCAATAAACAAATCATTCCTATAGCATACACACCGCGATAAGGGCGCATAAATTTGAATATTCTAGTTGATTTTTTCCAGCTTTCTTTTGAAACCTTAATTCTTTCTTCTTTATTTCGTCCTCTACCTCTTGCCATTGGGCGGCTAATTTAAACTAATTGAGCAAACTAGAGTGTCACATAATTGTTTTTAAATAGCCCTTTATTAAATTTATTTCATAAAAGATTGTCTTTGGTTTTTGTGGATTCATAAAAACGTCTATTTTTGCAGTCCGAATTCAAATAATGAAGATTGTTTGATTCGGAGAATAACAACAGATAAAAAAGCATACGATGCCAAAAAGAACATTTCAACCCTCGAACAGGAAGAGAAAGAATAAGCACGGATTTAGAGAAAGAATGTCTTCTAAGTCAGGAAGAAAAGTGCTTAATGCAAGAAGAAGAAAAGGTAGAAAGAAGCTTTCTGTTTCTAGCGAGTCTAGACCAAAGAGATAAAATGCTCTACGATATTAAAAAGGCCTCAACTTTCGTTGAGGCCTTTTTTTATGTCGTTACTTTTAATATGATTTGCTTAAACTAAGAAGTAATGACCTCATTACCTGTATAAAAAGAAGTTCCTTCTTTAGCCATTTTTCTTAATAATGGACTGCACCTGTATCTATCTTCAAGATATTCTGAATGAAGTTGATCTAATGTTGAGACACAGTTTTCAATTCCTTTTTCATCTGCCCATGCCAATAAACCTTTAGGGTAATTAACACCTTTAGTCATTGCCAAATCGATATCCTCTTTAGAAGCGATTTTTAAATAAAGTGCATCAGCCGCTTCATTGATAAGCATTGCCAATATGCGTTCTAATATTTGATTGGCTAGATTTAAGTCTTTGTTAGGTTCTGGTTTAGTTGCTTCTGCTGAATAATCAAAGTACCCTCTGCCAGTTTTTCTACCAAGCCATCCTGCTTCAGAATGTCTTTTTTGGGTGAACGAAGGTTTATACCTCGGGTCGTAATAAAATGCAGCGAATACAGTTTCCGTTACAGTATAGTTAATATCATTCCCAATAAAATCCATTAATGTAAATGGTCCCATTCTAAAGCCACCTAATTCTGTCATTACCCAATCGATAGTAACAAAATCGGCAAACCCTTCCTCGTAAATACGAAGAGCTTCTCCGTAAAATGGTCTTGCTACTCTATTTACGATAAAGCCAGGAGTGTCTTTCGCTAGTACTGTTACCTTTTTCCAACTATTTATCAGCTCTCGTGATAATAGCGTAGTTGCAGCGGATGTTTGAATTGCTGGAATGATCTCAACCAAAGGCATTAATGGCGCGGGGTTAAAAAAGTGTATTCCGATTACTCGGCTTGCGTCCTTACAGGATGCTGCAATTGCGGCAACTGATAAAGAAGAAGTGTTGGTGGCAAGTATCGTTTCTGCACTGCAAATATCTTCCAAACTAGAAAATACAAACTGCTTGATCTCCAAATTCTCAATAATAGCTTCTATAATAATTCCGCAATTTGAAAAGGCTTCCATATTATTAGCATATGATATCCTGCTTTGAATCGAATTTGATTCTTCTTTTGTAACCCTGCCTTTTTCTATCAAGCGAGCCATGATTTTAGCAAGTTTTGATTCAGAAAGCTCCAGCGCCACAGTTTTTGTGTCGAATAAAACGACTTCATGTCCAGCTTGAGCTGCAACTTGGGCTATTCCCGAGCCCATAGATCCAGCTCCTAATACTCCTACTTTGATCATTTTCCGATATAATTTGGTTTTCTTTTCTCTAAAAATGCACTTACTCCTTCTTTATGATCCGCAGTGGCTCCAGCTTCTTCTTGGAGTTCACGTTCAACCTTCAGTTGATCTTCAAGTGAGTTGAACATTGCTTGATTTAACGCTCTTTTGGTTAGACCAAAACCTTTTGTTGGTCGAGTCGCAAGATCTGCTGCGAAATTAAATGCGGTCTCTTGAAGCTCTTCATCTGAAACTACTTCATAGATCATTCCTAATTGCTTTGCTTCTTCTGCTTTAACTTTGTTGGCTAAAAACATTTGAGCAGTTGCTCGTTGCATACCTATTAGTCGGGGTAAGAAATAGGTTCCACCACTATCCGGTATTAGTCCAATGTTACTAAACGATTGAATGAATGAAGCAGATGTAGCTGCAAATGTAATGTCGCATGCAAAAGCAATGTTAGCACCAGCGCCTGCAGCAACGCCATTAACAGCCCCAATTATAGGCTTCTCTATTGATCTTAACTTCGTGATAATTGGGTTATAGGTATGGTCAACTATTTGACCAATAGAAGGAGCATTATCAGCTATAGCTTCAGCTAAATCCTGTCCAGCACAAAATGCTCGTCCAATAGCCGTGAAAACAATAGCTCGAATCGAATCATCATTTTCACAAATCTCCATAGCTTCTTGAGTTTCCTTAGCCATCGCGTAGTTGAAACTATTTAATACATCTGGCCGGTTTAACTTAATAATACCAACTCCTTGTTTTTTCTCAAATTCAATATTCTTGTATGACATTTTATAAGCATTTAAAATAATCGAACGGCTCTAAGCAATCTTCACACTTGTATAAAGCTTTACACGCTGTTGAACCGAATTGACTAATTAATTTTGTGTTTTTTGATTTGCATTGAGGACAAGGAACTACTTTTTCTTCACCAAATAAAACTTGTTTGTCTGAAGACGATCCTACTGGTGGCGCAATTCCATATTCTTCTAATTTTCTTTTTCCCTCTTCACTGATCCAATCGGTGGTCCAAGCTGGCGATAAGGTTGACTCAATTTGAAACCCTGTAATGTTTTTCTCATCTAATGCCGATTTGATGTCTACTTCAAAAACATCCATTGCTGGACATCCACTATAGGTAGGGGTAATGGTAATTACTTTGTTAAGCAAGTCGATTTCCCTTATGATTCCTAAGTCAATTACACTCAATACAGGAATTTCTGGATCAAATACATTTGATAATATTTCCTTTATTTGAGATTCTTTAATAACCATTGTTGTTAACTAACTTGATTTGATCTGATATTGTCCCCTGTGTAGTAGGGGTTTGGTCTTATACAAATCTACATAAAAAATGAGCTGAGGAAACTAAAATGATTGTTGGTAAAGCAAATTCAATATGGATTAAACCTATTACACAGTAAAATTATTTGGCATATAATAAGCAAAGCCAAACATAAAAAGGTGATTATCATTATTTGCCATATAAAGCACTGAGTCATTTGTGTTATATTTGAGGCTAAATTTGTAGGATGGGAAGGTTTCATGAGTTGTTGGTAGAAGAGGTAAGAAAAGAAACTGCTAATACTGTTTCAATAGCTTTTAAGATTCCAGATAATCTTAAAACAGAATTTGAATTTATTCCGGGTCAGTACCTAACCTTTAAAAAAGAGATTGCAGGTGCAGAAATTAGAAGATCATATTCTATTTGTTCAAGTAAGTCAGAAGATTTAGTTCGTGTTGCTGTTAAGCAAATAGCAGACGGATTATTTTCAACTTTTGCAAACCAAAGTTTAAAATCTGGTGATAAGTTGGAAGTAATGGAACCTGATGGTTCATTCTGTCCAATAAATATTGGTAGCGAAATCAAAAATTATTTATTGGTGGCCGCTGGAAGTGGAATAACCCCGCTGTTATCAATTGCCAAATCAATCCTTGAAGAAGGTCAAGGGAGCGTAATTGTCCTATACGGTAACAAAAATGAAGAATCGGTCATTTTTAAAGATCAACTTGACCAGTTACTGAATCAATACGCAGAACGTTTTAAATTGATTAACGTTTTTAGCGAAAATGATGCAGCCGAGCATAAAGGTAGGATCAATAAAGAAAGAATTGTTTCTCTAGGACAGATTTTAATAGACTATAAGCAAATTGACTCGGCATTTATTTGCGGACCAGAGGAAATGATTTTCCAAGTTTCTGACCAATTGGAAGAAGAGGGAGTGAAAAAATCAAATATTCACTTCGAACTTTTTACGACTCCAGTTATAACTGAAAATGACAAGCTGGCAATTGGCCCTAAAAGACAGGACGCAGAAATGACTGTAATTATTGATGATGACGAATACGAATTTACAATGACTTCTCAATTTGATAGTATTCTTGATGCTGCGATGGATGCTGGCGCAGATGTTCCGTTTGCTTGTAAAGGTGGTGTTTGCTGTACGTGTAAAGCCAAAGTTATTGAAGGAGAAGTACACATGAAAGTTAATTACGGCTTAGAAGATTATGAAGTGGAAAATGGCTTTGTTCTTACATGCCAATGTGTTCCTATATCTGATAATGTCGTTGTCAATTATGATATTAATAGTTAACAGCCGAAGCCTCTTATTCGGTAATAATTAAAAAGAAATTCTTTTCGCTCACTTTTGAATTTATATTTGCATCCTAAAATAGTAATGAATGGGATTATTTGGTCGAAAGAAAAAGGATGGTAAATCAAAGCACACTATTTCTTTAACAGTAGCTGAGATAAATGCGGTAACAAAAGAGTCTATTTCTATTGGGTTTAAAATTCCCGATGACTTAAAGTCTGAATTTTCTTTTATCGCAGGTCAATATATTACGCTAATTGCCCAAATTAATGGCGCAGAAATAAGACGTTCATATTCAATTTGTTCCGCTGAAGATGATAAGATTCTTAAGATCGGGGTGAAAAAGGTCAAAAATGGATTGATGTCTAACTATCTTCCTGATCAAGTTAAAGTGGGGGATGCCTTGGAGGTTATGAAGCCAACAGGTAATTTCAAACTGGATAATGCTTCAGGAAATTTCGTTTCAATTGCCGCTGGATCAGGAATCACACCTGTAATGTCCCAAATCTTGAAAACTGCAAAGTCCGGAGGAACTTATAAGCTCTATTATGGTAACAATACGGTAGATTCTTCTATGTTTAAAGCAGACATTGATGCTTTAATAAGTGACAAAATAAACGCGACCTATTATTATACTGAACAAGGAGATAGTCAATTCACTAAGGAAGTAATCAGAGACTTGATAAAATCTGATCTAGATCTGCTTAAAGCCGATGGTTTCTATATTTGTGGTCCAAGTCAAGTTATCGAAAACGCACGAGAAGTGCTAAAGGAATTCGGTGTACCAGATGAAAAAGTTCATTTTGAACTTTTTGTTGCAGTTCCTGCTGTTAAAAAAACTAAACCAGAAAAAGCAGGGAAAGGCATCACGAAGGCTAAAATTATACTAGATGGTGAAGAAATTTCGTTAGATCTAGATAGAAAAGGTGATAGCGTATTAGATCAGGTGCTTGACGCTGGGTATGATGCTCCGTATTCTTGTAAAGGTGCCGTTTGCTGTACGTGCAAGGCTAAAGTGAAGGAAGGTTCAGTCTCTTTAGATGCAAACTTTAGTTTATCAGATTCCGAACTAGAAGAAGGGTATATATTAACATGTCAATCGCACCCTACAAGTGATTCTATTGTAATTGATATGGATCAGGGTTAAAAGAATCCGTCATTTTTGTGTCACTTTTTTTCAATTTGATTGGCTATATTAAGCCCTGAAAACTTGACATATGAAAAAAATATTTACTCTTTTAGCCACAATCTTACTAGGAAACCTAGCTTTCTCGCAAACTGTTGATATAGGAAATCCTATTGGATGGAATGCTAAGATTCCAAAATTAGCCGATAAAGTAACGATGCCTGGGTTTGATTTAGGTCTTACGCAGTTCGAAGACTCTATTAACGATGCTAATAAAATTGGTCCATGGAAATTCGGGCATGAATATGATGTAGATCTTGGAATTGATGATTCTGGGACTTGGTTTACGATGCCAAACGGAGATCGACTTTGGAGATTAAATATTTCGACTCCTGGTGCCACCAGTCAAAACTTTGTATTTGATAAGTTTAACTTACCAGAAGGTTCATATTTAATGATGTATCCTACTGATAAACATTATCATCATAACGCATATACCTCTAAAAACAACAATGAAGCACAAGTATTGGGTTCTGCCATAATTGATGGGGATAACATTATTATAGAATATTTTGAGCCAGCTGCAGTGGCCGGTCAGGGTGAATTAAATTTAGATATTGTAGTTCATGGATATCGTGAGGTCAAATTATTTTATAATGAAACTGAAAAAGCCCTGAATTCCTCAGGAGATTGCAATATTGATGTTGGATGTCCATTAGGAATAGGCTGGGAAGATCAAATAAACTCAGTTGCTATGATACTTACTACAAGCGGTATTTGTACTGGAGCTTTGATTAATAATACTTCAAACGATGAAACTCCTTATTTTCTAACAGCAAATCACTGTGGTTTCAGCGCATCTTGGAATTTTAGATTTAATTGGATTAGCCCAAACCCTTCTTGTGCCACTACTGCAAATAGTACAGATGTCGCAGGAAGTTATGATGAGATTAATGGATGTTCATTAAGAGCAAACAGTGCGGGTAGCGATATGGGATTGTTAGAATTGAATTCATCACCCCCTTGCACGTACACTCCGTTTTATGCTGGATGGGATAATTCAGATGCAACAACCGTTACTGCAGCAACTGGTATTCATCATCCATCAGGAGATATTATGAAAATTTGCAGAGAAGACAACGCTCCTTATAAAAATTCCGCAGCAGGTGCGCAAGTATGGTATATTGATGAATGGGAGCAAGGTGTTACTGAACCAGGTTCTTCAGGTTCTCCTTTGTTTGACCAAAATGGTAGAATAATAGGACAGTTGTATGGAGGTGCCGCAGCGTGTTCAGGAACTTCTAATAATGGTCAATATGATTATTATGGTAGAGTTGGTGTTTCTTGGACTGGTGGAGGTTCCGCTTCCACAAGATTAAGCAATTGGTTAGATCCAACAGGTTCTGGAGCCACTACTAACAATGGATTCGATCCTTGTGGTGCAACAACCAACGATGACGCAGGTATTTCCTCTGTGGTCGATCCTGCTGGATTATCGTGTGGTACGACCATCGATCCATCAATTACTTTGAGAAATTATGGAGCCAATACGTTGTCTAGCGTAGATATTAACTATGATATTGATGGGGGAGCAAGCTCAACATTTAATTGGACTGGGACATTGGCTTCTGGTTCAAATACTACAGTTATATTACCTACAATAGCAGTTTCTCCTGGTGGCCACACGTTAAATGTATCCACAAACAATCCAAATGCTACGGCTGACACGGATGGTTCAAATGATGCAGGGTCAACCACATTTATTATCGGTAACATTAATGTAGATGTAAATATCACTACAGATTGCTGGGGTAGTGAAACTACTTGGTACATAACGGAGCAAACAACTGGAGATACATACGTTAGTGGCGGGCCCTATACTAATGTGCCTATAGTTGGAGGAAGTGAAAATTCTAATTTCTGTTTGCCAGACGGCTGTTACACTTTCCATATTGACGATAGCTATGGAGATGGATTAGCCGGAAACGGTATCAGCACATGTACTGTTGATGGAGATTATGAGGTTGTAGACAATGATGCCAGCACTGCGGTAGTTACGATGCCAATAGCGGATTTTGGGTCAGGTACAACTCATGACTTTTGTGTTGGGTCGAATAGTGTGGATGAATTAAATCCATTAAATAGTGTTTCTTTCTATCCTAATCCAACGAATTCAGAACTTAACATTCTAGTTCCTTTTAATGCATCTAACGTTTCGCTTGTATTAACTGACTTAACAGGTAAGATAATTGCAACTAAGAAAATTAGTTCTGGTAATACAAGAATGGAACTGGATAATGTAGCATCAGGCTTGTACCTTATACAGTTGTCTTATAACAGCTATACAATTACTAAGAAAATCGAGAAACTATAAATTGTTCCAGTGAGTGAGTTAAGTAATTCGCTCGCTGAGCTTTTTATTAGTTGTTCTTATCTATTAGTTTAACTCAACTGAGTAACTACCATCATGAAGACAATTATAATCACCGGTGCCGGAAAAGGTATAGGAAAAGAAGTGGCTATTCGATTAGCTGAAAAAAATAAAGTGTTTGCAATTTCAAGAGACATTTCTAAGTTGAAAGCATCCGATAATTTAATACCTATTGAATTTGATATTACGTCTGATCTGAATCAATTAGTTTCAAATTTGGCCGAGTTCAAGATTGATAAACTGGACGTATTAATTCTTAATGCAGGAGCACTTATTAATAAACCGTTCGAAGAAATTACAGAAAACGAATTGACCTATATATATAAGGTAAATGTTTTCGCTCCTTTTCTGATGACAAAAATGTTTATTCCCGTACTTAAAAATGCTAAAAAAAGCCACGTATTATGTATTGGAAGTATCGGAGGAGTGACAGGATCTTCTAAATTTCCGGGATTAAGTGCGTATAGTTCTAGTAAAAGTTCGTTGTCTTGCCTTGCTGAATGTCTTGCAGAAGAATATAAAAATCAGATATCTTTTAACAGTTTAGCACTTGGTGCTGTACAAACTGAAATGTTAGAAAAGGCATTTCCAGGATATCAGGCGCCAATAAGTGCTAAGAAAATAGCAGAGTACATTACTGGTTTCGCATTAAATGGCCATGAGTTTATTAATGGGAAGACTATTTCTGTGTCAATGTCAAACCCTTAAAACACCAGTTACCAGCGGTTTATGTTGAGTGGTGAAAAAAACTTTCATTTTTATTGTTGTTTCGTTTGGAGAACTCATAATTCAATCTACATTTGCAACCGCTTTTACAACGGTATTTGCATTTCAATTTTGAGTAGAGAAAAATAATTTTATTTTTTTTCGAAAAAAACTTGCAGGATCAAAAAGTGTAGTTAAATTTGCAGCCTCTTAAAACGATAAGAGGTTTTCAAAAGGTAAATCCATCAAAACTTTTTAAACATTTGTTTGGAGGTTTTGAAAAAGTTTTTACCTTTGCCGTCCCTTAAACGAGAGGGCATAAAAAATTAAGGTGCTGTGAAGCACAATGAAATTAAGATTAAGTTCTTTGAATTATTGAAGTTTAGGTAAGAAATAGTAAGAAATCGAAAGAATCCCATCTCGAATTTATTCGAGATCAATTCTGATGAGAAAAACGAGCCAGAAATACAAGATCATAACTACAATGGAGAGTTTGATCCTGGCTCAGGATGAACGCTAGCGGCAGGCCTAACACATGCAAGTCGAACGGTAACAGAAAGAGCTTGCTCTTTGCTGACGAGTGGCGAACGGGTGCGTAACGCGTATGCAACCTACCTTTAACTGGGGGATAGCCTTTAGAAATGAAGATTAATACCCCATAACAATACGAGACCTCATGGTCATGTATTTAAAACTCCGGTGGTTAAAGATGGGCATGCGTGACATTAGCTTGTTGGTGAGGTAAAAGCTCACCAAGGCTACGATGTCTAGGGGGCCTGAGAGGGTTGTCCCCCACACTGGTACTGAGACACGGACCAGACTCCTACGGGAGGCAGCAGTGAGGAATATTGCGCAATGGACGAAAGTCTGACGCAGCCATGCCGCGTGAAGGATGAATGCCCTCGTGGTTGTAAACTTCTTTTATATAGGAAGAAACCCCCTTACGTGTAAGGGGCTGACGGTACTATACGAATAAGCACCGGCTAACTCCGTGCCAGCAGCCGCGGTAATACGGAGGGTGCAAGCGTTATCCGGATTCATTGGGTTTAAAGGGTGCGCAGGCGGTCTATTAAGTCAGTGGTGAAAGCCTACAGCTCAACTGTAGAACTGCCATTGATACTGATAGACTTGAATGCGGTTGAAGTGGGTGGAATGTGTAGTGTAGCGGTGAAATGCATAGATATTACACAGAACTCCGATTGCGAAGGCAACTCACTAAACCGTTATTGACGCTCAGGCACGAAAGCGTGGGGAGCGAACAGGATTAGATACCCTGGTAGTCCACGCCGTAAACGATGATCACTCGATATTGGCGATATACTGTCAGTGTCCAAGCGAAAGTGTTAAGTGATCCACCTGGGGAGTACGCTCGCAAGAGTGAAACTCAAAGGAATTGACGGGGGCCCGCACAAGCGGTGGAGCATGTGGTTTAATTCGATGATACGCGAGGAACCTTACCAGGGCTTAAATGCAGAACGACAGTTTGGGAAACCAATCCTTCTTCGGACGGTCTGCAAGGTGCTGCATGGTTGTCGTCAGCTCGTGCCGTGAGGTGTCGGGTTAAGTCCCATAACGAGCGCAACCCCTATCCTTAGTTGCCAGCGAGTAATGTCGGGGACTCTAAGGAAACTGCCCGCGCAAGCGGTGAGGAAGGTGGGGATGACGTCAAATCATCACGGCCCTTACGTCCTGGGCCACACACGTGCTACAATGGCGCATACAAAGGGCAGCTACCTGGTGACAGGATGCTAATCTCTAAAGTGCGTCTCAGTTCGGATCGAAGTCTGCAACTCGACTTCGTGAAGCTGGAATCGCTAGTAATCGCGCATCAGCCATGGCGCGGTGAATACGTTCCCGGGCCTTGTACACACCGCCCGTCAAGCCATGGAAGCTGGGAGCACCTGAAGTCGGTAACCGTAAGGAGCCGCCTAAGGTGATACTGGTAACTAGGGCTAAGTCGTAACAAGGTAGCCGTACCGGAAGGTGCGGCTGGAACACCTCCTTTCTAGAGAACTCGTTTCTCTCCTGTTTCAAGCAATTGAAATGGTTCTTACTATTTCCTCCTTACTTCATATAAATCCCAGAAAAGCTCAGTATGTGCTTACATTCTGACTCGAGCTGGATTATTTTAGTCCTGTAGCTCAGTTGGTTAGAGCGCTACACTGATAATGTAGAGGTCCACAGTTCAAATCTGTGCAGGACTACTCAACCTGACCATAATGTTGGTCATTTATGCTTTTTTTGGGGGATTAGCTCAGCTGGCTAGAGCGCCTGCCTTGCACGCAGGAGGTCATCGGTTCGACTCCGATATTCTCCACTTTTCCAATATTTTGATGTGATATCAATCAATGGAATAAGTTCTTTGACATTTTGATGAAAAATAAACTGAGAATTAACTCATTATAAGTTATTCCTTTATTGGGATAACTGTTTAAAAGCAATTAAGGGCGCATGGCGGATGCCTTGGCTCTCAGAGGCGATGAAAGACGTGATAAGCTGCGATAAGCTTTGGGGAGGAGCAAATATCCTTTGATCCAAAGATTTCTGAATGGGGAAACCCAGCTGGTTGAAGACCAGTTACCACTTCGGTGGGGCAAACCCAGGGAACTGAAACATCTAAGTACCTGGAGGAGAAGAAAACAATTAGTGATTTCCCTAGTAGTGGCGAACGAACGGGAATTAGCCCAAACCAACATTGTTTCGGCATTGTTGGGGTTGTAGGACTGCAACGTGGACTTTAAAATTGAAGTAGAACCTTTTGGAAAATAGGATCATAGAGGGTGATAATCCCGTATACGTAAGATTTTAATACCTAGCAGTATCCTGAGTAGGGCGGGACATGTGTAATCCTGTCTGAATCTACCGGAACCATCCGGTAAGGCTAAATACTCCTGAGAGACCGATAGTGAACAAGTACCGTGAGGGAAAGGTGAAAAGTACCCCGAACAGGGGAGTGAAATAGTTCCTGAAACCGTGCGCTTACAAGCGGTCGGAGCCTTCGGGTGACGGCGTGCCTTTTGCATAATGAGCCTACGAGTTAGTCCTCACTAGCAAGGTTAAGTTGTTAAGCAACGCAACCGAAGCGAAAGCAAGTCTGAATAGGGCGAATAGTTAGTGGGGCTAGACGCGAAACCCGCGTGATCTACCCATGGTCAGGTTGAAGTTCCGGTAACACGGAATGGAGGACCGAACCGCCAGACGTTGAAAAGTCTTCGGATGAACTGTGGGTAGGGGTGAAAGGCCAATCAAACCGGGAAATAGCTCGTACTCCTCGAAATGCATTTAGGTGCAGCGTTGAGGTTAAGTTTCATAGAGGTAGAGCTACTGATAGGGCTAGGGGGCTTCACCGCCTACCAACCCCTGACAAACTCCGAATGCTATGAAATATACTCAGCAGTGAGGGCATGGGTGCTAAGGTCCATGTCCGAGAGGGAAAGAACCCAGATCATCAGTTAAGGTCCCTAAGTCTATACTAAGTTGATATAACGTGGTCTGACTGCATTGACAGCTAGGATGTTGGCTTGGAAGCAGCCATTCATTTAAAGAGTGCGTAACAGCTCACTAGTCGAGCGGTCGGGCGTGGATAATAATCGGGCATAAGTATAGCACCGAAACTGTGAACTCGAAAGAGTGGTAGAGGAGCATTCCAGTTGTACTGAAGGTGTATCGTAAGATATGCTGGAACGGCTGGAAAAGAAAATGTAGGCATAAGTAACGATAAAGGGGGCGAGAAACCCCCTCACCAATAGACTAAGGATTCCTGGTCCATGCTAATCAGATCAGGGTTAGTCGGGTCCTAAGGCGAACCCAAACGGGGTAGTCGATGGCAAACAGGTTAATATTCCTGTACTTGTATATACTGCGATTCGGGGACGGATTGCCGTAGCATCTGCGTACTGACTGAAATGTACGCTGAGCCTAGTCTTCGGACGAAGCGAAGATGTGAAAGCGGTTCCTAGAAAAGCCGATAAGCTTCAGGTATATACAACCCGTACCGTAAACCGACACAGGTAGTCAAGATGAGAATTCTAAGGTGCTCGAGTGATTCGTGGCTAAGGAACTAGGCAAAATGGTCCTGTAACTTCGGGAGAAAGGACGCCTACTTCGGTAGGCCGCAGTGAATAGATCCAAGCGACTGTTTATCAAAAACACAGGGCTCTGCTAAATCGAAAGATGATGTATAGGGCCTGACACCTGCCCGGTGCCGGAAGGTTAAGAGGAGATGTTATCTTAGGAGAAGCATTGAATTGAAGCCCCGGTAAACGGCGGCCGTAACTATAACGGTCCTAAGGTAGCGAAATTCCTTGTCGGGTAAGTTCCGACCTGCACGAATGGTGTAACGATTTGGATACTGTCTCGGCCACGAGCTCGGTGAAATTGTAGTATCGGTGAAGATGCCGGTTACCCGCAATGGGACGGAAAGACCCCGTGAACCTTTACTATAGCTTCACGTTGTCATTGGGTAATTCATGTGTAGGATAGGTGGGAGACTTTGAAGTGGTGTCGCTAGGCATTGCGGAGTCATCCTTGAAATACCACCCTTGAATTACTTGGTGCCTAACTCAATTATGAGGACAGCGTGTGGTGGG